>DUMO01000050.1 GCA_012839865.1 Clostridiaceae bacterium | reverse complement strand
CATGAATTACGTATAACGAGCCTTTTTCCTTCTTGTTTATCTCAGCAGCTTTTCTGATCAACCTTTCGCAGGTTTTTTGCTGTGTTACGCATGCCATAACGTTCCTAGGCAATTATTAAAACTCCTTTCACATTTATCAGTCCGTTTCAGTATATATATATTATGGTTATTCCACAAAAAGCACATATACTGCGGGATAGATAACTTCGGCCCTTTATTAAATGTGAAGTTCAACCAATACGTTAACTGTACGAAGTTTGTTAACATAATGTAAAGAAGACTTCTAAAGACATATATATTATACCAGATATTGATTAAAATAACCACTTCCCAATAGGGATGATTTTTTGTGAAAAACCGCCTGGCAGCGATTGTTGACCTTATAAACCGTAAAAAGGGGAGATTTGCATGAATTCTGCTGTAAGAAGGCTGAATGTTGTGCCCTATGACAGGGCAAAAGCAGTTGCATATGCGCATCAATGGGCATTTGGGCGCAACCCGAAGTATCTGAATTTTGAAAAATTGGGCGGCGATTGCACCAACTTTGCATCACAAGTGATTTATGCAGGAAGCGGTATCATGAACTTTACTCCAATACATGGTTGGTACTATGTTAATTCTTTTAAAAGGACAGCATCCTGGACGGGGGTAAATTATCTGCATAAATTTCTTACGGGAAATAAAGATGGTCCGGGACCCTTTGCAGAAGAAGTGGATGTCAAGGATGTTGAACCGGGAGACATTGTGCAATTGTCATTCCAGGGAGGCAGCCATTTCAATCATTCTCCTGTCATTGTTAGTACCGGAGCTGTCCCTTCTGTAAGCAATATACTGATTGCAACCCACACCATTGACAGGGATAACTATCCGTTATCCAACTACAGTTGGAGAAATATAAGGTTTTTGCACATACTGGGTGTGAGAAAAGGATAGATTTAACATTATTGTTTGCGAAAAAGCGGCAAAAGCCAAACAGTAACTTGTTTTATGCCTGTGAAAATTATCTTGTATATAGAGACGCCATGATAAAAAGCAAATGCCCCATATCAGGGCATCATGCGTTATTTTTCATATTTGAAAAAACCGGTCAAGGTCAAGAAGCAAAATCTCTTTATTATTCTTTTCGATAACGCTCTTCACGTTCGCTCCATATTTTTCCCGAATTTCTGAAGATGCCGGTTTTCCCTCAATAGTATCAATTGATATTATGTTATAAGCCTCGTCAACAATTAAACCGGCTTTTACCTTGTCCTTTTCAACAATTACTATTCTTGTGGCCTCATCCTGTTCCTTGTCCGGAAACCCGAATTTTTTGCGGACATTGATCAAAACATAAACTGAGTCCAGAAAGTTGATTACACCTTCCATATAATCCGGAGCATCAGGAATAAAGGTAGATTCTACAGGTGTAATTATCTGGGTTATGTTATCGATATCCAATCCAAATTCGTCATTGCAGATTTTGAACACCAGGACCTGTTTGTTCATTATAAATCCCCCTCTTATCGGTAGAAAATTTTATGCACTGCTTATATCAGAACCATGCCCGGGATGGTTATCAGCAGGATAACCAATGCTGCTGTCAGGATTGCTGACTGCCGGAATGACCAAACCCTTTGGCTTATTCTATAATATGCCAATGCCATCCCCTTACGCTTGCTATTCTTATGGGCAGGCAAATATTTAGTTGCAGCTCGTGCAGGCATGCAACCAATGTATGTTCAATTTACAGAAATGAAGCCTTAAAGTCTGTTTAATTGCTCCAGGAATAAATTTCCTTCAATCTTTCAATAATATTTAAATGCTGGGTGCACTTCTTTTCGCAAGCCCCGCAGGCAATGCATTCATTTGCTTCCTTTGGACTTAAGCCATAAGTCCATTTCAGGGCATTCATGGTTGCAGTTTTATCTTTACGTATAAGGCTTTCATTATAAGCCAGCATGAACTTTGGAATGCTGACGCCTTGTGGACATTTCTCACAATACCGGCATCCAGTGCACAACTCGTTCATGGATGCTGAAAGTTTGTTTTCGATTTCCTTAAGCTTCTCCTCGGTAAAGGGGCTGATTTTGTTGCCGACTGCCGCGTTTTCTTCAACATCCCTCAAGCTGCTCATGCCTGTGAGCACAGTGGTTATCTCTTTGTGGGAGGCGTTAAACTTGATTGCCGACTCTACGATTGATTGATCCTCTTCATTGATCATAAACTTCAGATACTCGGCATTTTGCGGTATTACCCCTCCACCTAAGGGATTCATTGTTGCAACCCCCATTCCGTTGTCAAAGGCAGCCTTAAGGCCACTTCTGCGATAGGGGAAGTTCAATATGTTGTACCCCAGGGTTATTCCTTCAAACAAGCCTTCCTTCACAATTGTTTCAATTTCTTCTCCGTTGCAGTGGGTGGAAATGGTAATATGCTCAACCAAGCCTTCTTCTTTTGCCTTTAATGCCGCTTCATAAGGGCCTCCCTTTACCAGGCGTTTTCTGTAGTCCTCCATTGTGAGGACGCACCAGATATGAAAGAAGTCTATTTTTTCAACTCCCATCCGTTTAAGGGAGCGTTCCAGGTCCTCACGAAGTTTGTCTCCTGTGCGGGCGCTGCTTTTTGTGGATACATAAAATTTTCCGGGAATTTGTTTGAAGGCGATTCCAAAGATTTCTTCGCTCTTTCCGCCACAATAACCGGGTGCGGTATCAAAATAGTTGATTCCCAGTTCATAAGCCCGTGTCACCATTTGCGCGCATTTTTCAAGGTCATATTCTTCTCCGTCCTTTTGAAAGCGCATTCCGCCAAATCCGATGATTGAAATATCCTTGCCTGTTTTTCCGTATTTCTTATATAGCAAAAGCCGCAACTCCTTTATATTATTTTGTTATTTAAAAGTCCATATTTCTATTTTTGCAAAGTATAAACGTTTATCTGAAAGTGGGTCTAACGTTTTTAAACCTGCCGGCAAGCCTTAAGAACCTGCCGCTGATATTCAAGTACTTGCCTTATGGCCTGGACATTGAACCGTCCCTTCTCTTTAAGAACGATAACTACCGTTAATTTTTACATAATCATAGGAAAAGTCGCAGGTCCACATTCTGTCCGAACAATTGCCCTGGTTCAGGTCGATAGTAATGCAAACTTCCTTGCTACTTAAAATATTCTTTGCCTTGTCTTCGTCAAAATTTACTGCAGTACCTTTATTGCATACGATTAAATCCCCAATATATATATCCACTTTTTCAGGATTGAAAACTGCTCCCGAGCATCCTGCTGCGGTAATGATACGCCCCCAGTTTGCATCCTCCCCGAATATTGCGGTTTTTACAAGGGGTGATTTTGCAACGGCGCTGACTATTTTGTAAGCATCCTCCTCAGAAGGCGCGCCGTTTACCTTTATTTCTATAAGCTTGGTTGCACCTTCGCCGTCTTTGGCTATCAATCGTGCAAGATTTGTGCAAACGCTATTAAGGTGCATTACGAATTTTTCGAAATCTTCATTCTCTTCTTCAATTTTTCTATTCCCGGCCATACCGTTTGCCAGCATTGCGACCATGTCACAAACGCTTGTATCTCCATCAACGGAGGTGCGGTTGAAGGTTGATTTTATTACCTGTTTCAAAGCTTTATGAAGAAGAGGTTTTGATATATTTATATCAGTCGTTATAACGCCAATCATGGTAGCCATGTTGGGGTGAATCATGCCTGAGCCCTTGGCCATGCCGCCAATTCTTGCCCTGCAGCCATCAAGTTCGAATTCCACTGTCTCCTGCTTGGGGAAAGTATCGGTTGTCATTATGGCTTCGGCGGCTTCAGGTCCGCCACTGTATGAGAGCTTTTCAAATGCTGTTTTAACGCCTTGCAAAATCAAATCTGTTTTCAGCGGAACACCTATTACACCGGTAGAATTGATTAATACTTCTTCCGGGGTGCAGCCTATGAGCGTTGAGACACTGCCGGTAATTGTGCGGGCGCTCTGAAACCCTATTTCACCAACACATGCGTTGGCGTTGCCGCTGTTTATGACAATAGCCCTGGCAGTGGCATTTTTTATATGTTCCATTGATAACTGAAGGGAATGCCCCTTCACAATATTAGTTGTAAAGACTGCTGCAGCAGTTGCCGTCACGTCCGAACAAACAACCGCAAGATCCTTTCCTCCGTTTTTTTTAATTCCGCATGCAACGCCTGCAGCTTTGAAACCTTTTGGGAAGGTTACGCCGATATTTTGCAAAATTTTCACTCCAGTATCCTTACAGCAAAGAATCCCATAGTTGTTGCCTTTGAAAAGTAAAGCGGTTTAAAAATATGTCATAAGTCATGCACTTCTGTAAAAAAATGAAGCGGCTTATGATATATCATAAACCATGCTGTCTTTGTAAAATGAAGCAACCTTCGATATCATAAACTATGGCTTTATAAGTGTATTCCGCTGTGTATTAGTATTTGATGTTAACTAAATTATATAGAAATTAATATTGATATTCAATGGTTAATTTCCAAAAAGTACAATGTGTGATGACATGAGCCATTTGTTATTGTTCTGCATACATTTCATTTTTTTCAGTTACCATGCTGTTAATGTTCATGAATTGTGTCAATTACATCAATAATCCCTGAACAATAACACCATGCCATGTTGGAATTCCCCAAACGCAATTTAACCCTTGACTTGTTTCAAAATATTGCTGTATTATATATGAAAGCTTATATAACAAACACGATGAACAAGAGGAGTAGGCAGTTATGCCCAAAAGAGAGGAGAATTCACCGGCTGAGAGATTCTCCGGGAAACAGGCTGTTGAATGTCGCTTGGGAGTTCTGCGGCTGAAGATGCGGTAGGTCGCGGCGGTAAATCCGTTAAAATTAAAAATGTGAGCTGCTTTTTTGGCATGCACATTTTATTGAGGGCCCTTACGGGAATTTTGGTGGTACCGCGGAAGATACCTTTCGTCCATGTTTTTAGATGAAAGGTTTTTTTAGTTTATAAAGCGGGTGGTGGAATTATGGCGGCACTAAAAATTATCGCATTTGCCTTGCTTGCAGCAGGACTGGGAATTGTATTCGGAGCAGGGAAAATTGTCGAGCATTTTCAGCTTGATAAGAATACAAAATGTGATTTCAGCTTTGAAATGAGAGAAGAAGAACTGAATTTATACAAGTACAACAAGGCTGTTATCAACACCAAGATGCTGGGCATGCTGATTGCACTACCTGGATTTATATTGGTGTTTATAGTTTTCAGGTGATTTGCAAAAGCTCTATGCATAATCCCGGTAACTTGCGGCGATTCAGGTGTACCGGCGGAAAATACGTTTAAATTGATATTTGCTTTTCTTAAATAGATTTGCAGCAGTTTATTCTTAATTGAAGTATGAACTTGATTGGAGGTTAGAATATAATGGAAAACAATAAGATTCTTGATAAGGTCTACGACCCTAAAAAGGTTGAAGACAGACTGTATAACGAGTGGATGGAAAAAGGATATTTTCATGCTGAAATTGATGAAAGCAAGACTCCTTTTACAATTGTGATACCCCCTCCGAATATTACAGGGCAGCTTCACATGGGGCATGCACTGGATAATACCCTTCAGGATATTCTGATTCGCTGGAGAAGGATGCAGGGGTATTCCACCCTGTGGCTTCCCGGAACAGACCATGCAAGCATTGCCACTGAGGCCAAGATTGTAGAGGCTATGGCGAAGGAAGGCCTGACCAAGGAAATGATTGGCCGTGAAAAGTTCCTTGAAAGGGCATGGGAATGGAAGAAACACTACGGAGGACGTATTGTGGAGCAGCTTAAGAAGCTCGGCAGCTCCTGTGACTGGGACCGGGAGCGCTTTACCATGGATGAGGGGCTGTCGGAAGCCGTTAAGGAGGTCTTTGTAAGGCTTTATGAAAAAGGTCTGATTTACAGGGGAGAGAGGATAATCAACTGGTGCCCCAAATGCAATACGTCAATTTCAGACGCTGAAGTTGAATATGAGGAGAAGGAAGGAAAGCTCTGGTATATAAAATACCCGGTTAAGGACAGTGATGAGTTTATTACGGTAGCTACAACAAGGCCGGAGACCATGCTTGGGGATACGGCGGTAGCGGTACATCCCGATGACGAAAGGTACAAACACCTTGTTGGAAAGACAGTAATACTTCCTCTTATGAACAGGGAGATACCAATAATAGCGGATGATTATGTTGAAATGGAATTTGGCACCGGTGCGGTTAAAATTACACCCGCCCATGACCCCAATGACTTTGAGATTGGCTTAAGGCATAACCTCAAACAAATCAAGGTTATCGGGGACGATGCCACAATGACTGAAAACGCAGGGATATACAAAGGTCAAAGCCGCTATGAAGCCCGTGCAAAAGTTGTAGCAGACCTTGAGAAACTTGGATTTTTGTTGAAAATTGAAAGCATTAAGCATAATGTAGGCCAATGCTACCGCTGCAGTACGGATATTGAGCCTGCCGTCTCAATGCAGTGGTTTGTTAAAATGAAGCCTCTGGCCAAAAGAGCTATAGAAGTTGTAAAGGACGGGACCATCCGGTTTGTTCCCGACAGGTTCTCAAAGATATATTTCAACTGGATGGAAAACATTCAGGACTGGTGCATTTCCAGACAATTATGGTGGGGACACAGGATACCCGCATATTATTGCAAGGATTGCGGAGAGATGATTGTTTCAAGAGAAACACCGGGAAAATGCCCAAAGTGTAACAGTTCAAACATCGAGCAGGACCCGGATACACTGGATACCTGGTTCAGTTCAGCTTTGTGGCCTTTCTCAACTCTGGGCTGGCCAAAGGAAACCGGTGATTTGAAATATTTCTATCCTACAAGTGTGCTGGTTACTGGTTACGACATAATATTCTTCTGGGTTGCCCGCATGATTTTTTCAGGTATGGAGCATATGGACAGGGAGCCTTTCAAATATGTGTTCATCCATGGAATCGTGCGAGATGAATTGGGGCGGAAAATGAGCAAGTCCCTGGGGAACGGGATTGACCCCCTCGAGGTAATTGACAGGTATGGAACTGATGCTCTCCGATTTGCACTGACTATAGGCGTTTCGCCCGGAAATGACCTGAGGTTCTCTGAAAGCAAGCTTGAGGCGGGAAGGAATTTTGCAAATAAAATCTGGAATGCGTCCAGGTTTGTGCTTATGAACTTTGATGAGGAGCTTGATTTCTCAAAAGTTGATTTTGACAAACTGACCTTTGCAGACAGGTGGATTTTAAGCAGGGTTAACAGCATTACTGCCGAGATCACATCAAACCTTGAAAAGTTTGAGCTTGGAATAGCCCTGCAGAAAATTTATGAATTCATCTGGGAAGAATTCTGCGACTGGTATATAGAGCTTACAAAGCCAAGGCTTTTTGACCGGGAGAGCCAATCCAGGCTTGAAGCCCAGTATGTGTTAAATTATGTCCTTGGGACATCCATGAAGCTTTTGCATCCGTTCATGCCCTTCATTTCTGAGGAAATTTACAGGCATTTGATAAACGACGATGCAAGCATTATGATATCTGAATGGCCTGTTTATAGTGAGAAGTTCAATTTCCCTGAAGATGAAAGCAAAACCATGCTAATCATGGATGCAATAAGAAGCATAAGGAATGTAAGGGCAGAAATGAACGTTCCTCCCACAAGGAAGACCAAAATATTTATTGTTGTTGCAAATCCGGAAACGGGTAATATATTTAAGGAAGGCAAAATCTTCTTTGAACGCCTTGCAGGGGCTTCAAGCATGCTGGTACAAAGGGATAAATCGGGAATTGCCTCCAATGCAGCATCATGTGTTGTTGAGGGAGCAGAAATATTCATACCTCTGGAAGAGCTGATCGATATTGATAAAGAAATTGAAAGGCTTGAAAAAGAGAAGAACAATTTGCAAAGTGAAATTGATAGGGTTGATAAAAAGCTGGGCAACCCCAACTTTGTCGAAAAAGCTCCTGCCAATATAGTTCAGGAAGAGCGGGAGAAGAAGGAAAAGTATACGAGTATGTATAATAAAGTAGTTGAAAGAATAAATTCGCTTAAGAAGTAGTATTCTGAAGCGGGCATAAGATCGGATGGCAGGGGATTCGAGACTGCTGAAAAACAGCCTTTCTTCGGGTGATTTAACCATAAAAGCCCAAAATTTTTCTGGTGATTTTGAAAAAAGGGCATTTATCAGCAGATCCACGGATTCCACTGCAAAACAAAAATATTACGTACAAGGAATGGTGAATTAAATGGTGAGAATTGCATTTGCGGGATTCAGACATCCACACATAAACTTATTGTATAAATATGCTGAGAATAATCCGGATGTGGAGATTGTTGCAGCGTATGAGAAGGACCCGGCGGCGCGGGCTGCCGCTCAAGCTGAGCTGAATGTAAAATTTACCCATGACAACATGGATGAAATGTTAAAAGAAGATTATATTGACGTGGTGGCAATCGGTGATTATTACTCTGCAAGGGGACCCATAGCAATTGCTGCTCTCAAAGCGGGAAAACATGTATACGCTGACAAGCCTTTATGTATTTCCCAAACGGAGCTTGATGAAATTGAAGATTTGGCCCGGCAAAAAGGACTGAAGGTTGGCTGTATGCTGGACTTAAGGCAGAACAAGGTTGTCCAGCCGGTTTATGACTTTATCAGAGGTGGAAACCTTGGAGAAATTCATGCGATATTTTTCGGTGGGCAGCATCCTTTAATGTATGGCACAAGGGCAGGATGGTATTTTGAAGAAGGGAAACATGGCGGTACCATAAATGATATCGCAGTTCATGGTATTGATTTGGTTGAGTATTTGACCGGACTTTCATTAAAGAGAGTAATTGCAGCTCGCTGCTGGAACGCTTTTGCAAAAGAAGTGCCGTCATTTAAGGATTGTGCCCAGTTCATGGCAGAGCTTTCAAATGGCGCAGGCTTGATGGCTGATGTATCCTATGCAGCACCAAACAGTTCAGGTTACACACTGCCGTTTTATTGGCGCTTTACGTTCTGGGGAACCAAAGGGGTCATGGAATTCTCATCGGTTTCAAGGGATATTTTAGTTGCCCTGGATGGCAAGCCGGGTTCGGAAATCATTACGGCTCCCGATATTGATACCGGGGATTGCCTAAGCGTGTTTTTAGATGAACTTAAGGGCAAAAAAACTTATATAGATACCGAAAGCGTTTTCAGAGTAACAAGGGATACCTTGAAAATACAGGAGCATGCGGGCAGGTAAGGAACAAATTTTGTAAATTAAGCGTCTCTTATGTGGAAGTGGATTAACAAATAGTCTGGGAAAACCAGCCAATGCCATTTTTCAAGGAGGTGCCGGATATGTTGACAGTGAAGAAACTTATTGTTTTTTTTGCTTGTATTAATGATATTTGTTCCTTCATATTCAATTCAGGCACAGGATGCCGGGGACACTCCAGGACAGGATACGGATATTACGGAAGATTGTTTCAGTGAAAAAGAGTGGATGCCTGGGGAAAAGATTCTCTGCAGCCAGTTTGCAGACCCGGGCAAGACTCTTTTGGAAAACACGCCTGATGAAAGCGCAACAGATGAAAATGCAACGAATGAGAATACAACAGATGAAAGGAAACCTTTGCAGATACCTTCTGTTGAAAGGGAGGATGTGGTGAGGTATTCAGCCAATACCTTTGGGAAAGAGTGTTCCATTATATTGCTCCCGCCACCGGAAACCAACGATAAAATAGGGATTCCTGCTCCCAAAATAGATGATGGTATATGCATCGGAGGGGAAAATAAAAAAGAAGGCTCTGAAAGAAGGGTAATACCGCCGGACGAAACTAACGACAATCAAAGAAGTATAATACCACCGGATATACCAGACGGTCAATGGAGGATTGTGCCACCCGATAATTCTGGCGGGCAAAGGTGGATAGTACCGCCTGATATGTCAGACAGGCAATGGAGGATAATACCACCGGGCGAAAGTGAAGACGGTCAATGGAGGATAATACCGCCCGGTGAAACTGACGACAGTCAAAGATGAATAACAATACCGCCGGATATGCCGGGAAGGATTACTCCACCTGATTTATCCGACGGGCAAGGCAAAATTGAACCGCCTGAACCTGACGGTCAAAGATGATGTTGCATAAATTATAATTGTAATTACCGGGGAACAGATTGACCCTGGCGGCATGCAGCAGAAAAACAACAAGGGGTGCAGATTTTTCTTATATTTTACATATTAAAGGAGATGCAAAGACTTATGAATGCAGTTGTAATTTACAAGTCCAAAACAGGCTATACCAAAAAATATGCAGAATGGATAGCAAAAGAGTTGAAGGCCGATTTATTTGATGTTTCAACGGTTGAAATAAGCACCCTTTCAGATTATGATACGGTAATTTATGGAGGAAGTCTGCATGCTGTCGGAATTGACGGTATTAAATTCATTAAACGGAATTTTGACAGGCTTAAAGGGAAAAAGATTATTGTTTTTGCAACAGGAGCCTCGCCGTTCAGAGAAAACGTAACCGATGAAGTTACTGAGAAAAATTTTACTCCGGAGCAAAGAGAGCAAATACGGTTTTTCTACTTTAGAGGTGGATTTAACTATGCCAAACTTCCGCCCTTTGACAAATTTTTAATGTCCCTTTTAAAAATGAAAATAAAAATCAAAGAGAAAAAAGGTGGAAAATTAACGCCGGATGAAAAGGGCATGCTAAGCATATATGACAAACCTGTTGATTATACCAGGAAAGAAAAAATCAACGATTTAATAGCATATGCCAGAATGTGACACCGGCAAATCAAGGCTCCTTCAATTAATATCAAGCTTCACCTGAACTGTACCTGAAGTCATATGAGAGCAAATAAAGATGAAAAGGTGATAAAAAGTGGAACAAAATGCGTTGAAATATTTGGAGAATGACAGATTTGCCGCATTAGCCGGAATAAAGCTTGTCAGGGCTGAACCGGGTTTTGCCGTGGCAAGGATGGAAATTACCGAAAATCATTTGAACGGTGTAAACAGGGTTCAGGGCGGAGCAATATTTACGTTGGCTGATTTTGCTTTTGCAGCGGCCTCAAATTCAGGAGGAATTGTTACTCTGGGCATCAATGTAAATATTTCATATTTTAAATCGCCCAAAGGAAAAGTTATAACAGCAGAAGCTAAAGAAATTTCTTCCGGCAGGAAAATCTGCGGGTTTAACGTGGACATCTTTGACGAAGATAAGGTTTTGGTTGCAAGAGTATCTGCATTAGGTTATAAATTGGGTTCCGAGCTATAAATTGGTATGCACTCCTGTGTATTAATATAAAATGTTTGCGAAAAATAATAGAGCGGCAAAATTAAACAGGAGGTTGCATAATTATGAAGGTAAATAAAATGAATCGTCCCAATGAAGGAATTAAATGCATGGTTAATACATGCCATTACTACATGTCAGGAGACTATTGCAGCGCTGAAAAAATTGAAGTTACTCCAAGGAATGCAAGTGATTCACAGGATACCGACTGTGCAACATTTATTCCTGAGGACCAGGCGCAAGGGAATATGTGATAACAGCGTAAAGGGACACCTTATTTCATTGTTCCCTATAACAGGAATTAGATTAAGCACTGTTTAATTGCGAGAATTATCACATTCAACAGACTGTGAAAATTTTAAGTGGCTATCCATGCTGTACCGGCTAAGGTGCAGCATGGATAGCCCTTTATCTCTCATCTAATCCACCCTGCAACCCTCTCAAAAAACTCCAGGCTCAACATACCCACCTTGTTCAGCAACAGCAAGCATGACAATCCGCAAAAATACCCGAAAACGAAAATACGGTAATCCCTGTCATAAAACCATTTCAACATGATACCACCATCCCAGACCACAGTGATATTTAAAGCATCCCGGATAACAGTTCGGTAGGTATCCGGGGTCGATTCTTGTAATTGACGCATTGGCAGGACTAATATGGGCCAGTTGGGAAAATACATGGTTTCCCTTGTGCTCATGGATCTTTTTCCCTGTAGCGGGATACATATTCGGGACCATCCTGATGCGCTGCAAAGATAAGACAAGGATGTATAAGCGAATATTGGTAATAAGCGCTCTTTGATTTAAGCAAATTATAGAAAACAAGGACTGACAAAACCGCTAACAGATTGCAGTAAATTGCTGCATCATGGCTGATTGTTCAAAATAAAACCCGAATAGTAGCATATAACAGATAAAAAAAATTTGTACATTTCAAAAATACTGGTAAAATATATATAATGTCAATGATGGCGGAGCTTCGGTTTGAAGCTCTGTGTTCAATCCTGGAAAATTATTTGTGGGGAGTACCTGAAATGAATAGTATAATTGAAAAAATAAAGTTTGATGAAAAAGGTTTAATACCGGTTGCAACCCAGGACTCAAGGTCGGGAGAGGTTTTGATACTGGCCTTTATGAACAGGGAAGCACTGCTCAAAACATTGGAAACAGGCAAAGTACACTACTGGAGCCGCAGCCGGAACAGGTTATGGCTTAAGGGTGAAACCTCCGGCAATTTTCAATACGTCAAGTCGATTTATATAAACTGCGAGGACAATTCGCTCCTGATTAAGGTGGAACAGGTAGGGAATGCATGCCATACCGGGCATTATTCATGCTATTTCAGAGAAGTAAAAGATGGTGATTTTGTAGAAATCGAAAGCAGGGGTTTTGGAACTGAAGATACTGAAAAAAATAATGATGCATCCTCAGAACCAGAATGCATGGGCGGAAAAACTGCTTATGAAAAAGTAACCGTGAATGCGAATAACGGGGAAATTGAAAGCGGCTATGGTATTCTGAAGGAATTGTACGAGGTTATTTCGGACAGAAAGAAGAACCCAAAAGAGGGCTCGTATACAAATTACCTTTTTGACAAGGGTATAGACAAGATATGTAAAAAAATAGGAGAGGAAGCCGCCGAAGTAATTATTGCAGCGAAAAATAATGCTCCGGGTGAAATCATATACGAAATAGCGGATCTGTATTACCACCTTTTTGTCCTGATGGTCCATAGCGGTGTAAAACCGGAAGATATATACAATGAACTTAAGAAAAGAAGATAAAATGAAGCAATTGGAAGAAAATCGGAGAAATATAGCAGTGATATAAAGATAATCCTGATTAATAAGCACAAATCACCAAATTTCTAAACTGTGCATATTTGCTTTGTTTTTGGTTATTATATTATTATAATATTCATGATTAGCACTCAATTAAAGTGAGTGCTAATAAATTAGATATAAATTGTTCAAAAGAGGAGGTATAATTAATGAAAATAAAGCCTTTAGCTGACAGAGTTGTCATTAAAATGGTTGAGAGTGAAGAAACCACAAAGAGTGGAATAGTACTTCCGGGTTCTGCAAAGGAAAAACCCCAGATTGCTGAAGTTGTAGCTGTAGGACCGGGCGGAACTATTGACGGCAAAGAAATAAAAATGGAAGTAAAAGTAGGAGACAGGGTACTTACAAGCAAATATGCAGGAACAGAAGTCAAATATGATGGTCAGGAGTACACTATCTTAAGACAAAGTGATATCCTGGCAATAATCGAGTAATTTAATATGCAGTATATAGTAAAAGAGGAGGAGTAAGGTTATGGCAAAGGATATTAAGTTTGGTGAGGAAGCCAGACGTGCCTTGGAAAAAGGCGTTAACAAGCTTGCAGATACAGTTAAGGTTACTCTTGGACCTAAAGGTTGCAATGTAGTACTTGATAAGAAATTTGGTTCTCCATTAATCACAAATGATGGTGTAACCATAGCTAAAGAAATTGAACTTCAGGAACCATTTGAAAATATGGGAGCTCAACTTGTTAAGGAAGTTGCTACAAAGACTAATGATGTAGCCGGTGATGGCACCACAACGGCTATTTTGCTTGCCCAGGCTATTATCAGGGAAGGTCTTAAGAACGTGGCAGCCGGTGCAAATCCGATGATTTTGAAAAAAGGACTTAACAAGGCTGTTGATGCAGCAGTTGAAGGCATTAAAGAAATAAGCCAGAAAGTAAAAGGCAAGGAAGATATTGCCCGTGTTGCAACTGTTTCTGCAAATGATGAGTATATCGGAAATCTCATAGCTGATGCTATGGAAAAAGTTTCAAAAGACGGTGTCATTACTGTCGAAGAATCCAAGACAATGGGCACCAACCTTGAAGTAGTTGAAGGTATGCAGTTTGACAGAGGATATGTATCTGCATATATGGCTACTGATACTGAAAAAATGGAAGCTGTATTGGATGATCCATATATACTGATAACTGATAAAAAATTAAGCAATGTACAGGAAATACTTCCTATTCTTGAACAAATCGTACAGCAGGGCAAGAAGCTTGTTATTATAGCTGAAGACATCGAAGGAGAGGCATTGGCTACTCTTGTTCTGAATAAATTAAGAGGAACTTTCATCTGTGTAGGTGTTAAAGCACCAGGCTTTGGTGACAGAAGAAAAGCAATGCTTCAGGATATTGCAGTACTTACCGGCGGTCAGGTTATTTCAGAAGAAGTTGGTCTTGATCTTAAAGAAGCTACCATCGATATGCTTGGAAGAGCAAGACAGGTTAAAGTACAGAAGGAAAACACCATTATTGTTGACGGAGCAGGAGATCCTGAAGAAATCAAGGCAAGAATTGCTTCAATCAAGGCACAGATTGAAGAAACCACCTCTGATTTTGACAAGGAAAAACTTCAGGAAAGACTTGCAAAATTGTCAGGCGGCGTAGCAGTTATTAATGTCGGTGCTGCAACTGAAACAGAAATGAAAGAGAAAAAACTCAGAATCGAAGATGCTCTTGCAGCTACAAAGGCTGCTGTAGAAGAGGGTATTGTACCAGGCGGCGGAGTTGCTTTCATAAATGTACTCGGCAAGGTTAAGAACCTTCTTGACACTACTGAGGGAGATGAAAAGACCGGCGTTTCAATTATACTTAAGGCTCTCGAAGAACCCATTAAGCAGATTGCAATTAATGCAGGGGTTGACGGCTCAATCATTGCTGACAAGGTTAAGAACAGCAAACCAGGTATTGGCTTCAACGCATTGACCGAAGAATATGTCAACATGATTGATGCAGGTATTGTTGATCCTGCAAAGGTTACAAGGTCAGCTCTCCAGAATGCTGCTTCAGTAGCTTCAATGGTTCTCACCACTGAAGCGGTAGTAAGCGACATTCCGGAAAAAGAACCACCGGCACCGGCAGGCGGCATGCCTCCAGGAGGAATGTATTAATATAAATAAGCAGGAAATTTTCAAAAGAGCCAGGAAGCATAAAAACCTGGCTCTTTTTATCATTAGGCTGGGACAGGGGGACGGGTACATTGTCCCATTTTGGGAAAGGGGACAAGGGGACAGGGAGCAGGTTCCTTTTCCTGTTTTGGCGGAAGATGGCGGAACAAGTCACCTGTCCCTCTGTCTTTTTTGGTGTACCTGTCTCCCTATCCCATTTGTTAAAACTTTACATAAGTTGATGTGAAAATAATCACCATGCTATAATGAATACATTACATGCGAATGCTCTTTACCGTAAAATTTTTCAAGGTGGTCTTAAATGTTTGATATACAGGAAGAACTGAAAAATTTGCCCGAAAAGCCCGGAGTCTATATAATGAAGGACGACAAGGGCGAAGTTATATATGTAGGCAAGGCGGTTGTGCTGAAAAACCGAGTAAGGCAATACTTTCATGCGGTGAAGCATACTCCCAAGGTAGCTGCCATGGTTTCATACATCAAGGAGTTTGAGTACATTGTAACCGACAGTGAAATGGAAGCCCTGATTTTGGAGTGCAACCTTATTAAAAAATACAAGCCGAGATTTAACATTTTGCTAAAGGACGACAAGCATTACCCGTATATAAAAGTCACCATGAACGAGGAATATCCCAGGATACTGAAAACCCGCAGGATTGACAAGAACGGAGCAAAATATTTCGGCCCTTATCTGAACGTGGGAGTGATTAACGATACAATAAGCCTTTTAAGAAAACTGTTTCCGGTAAAAAGCTGTAAAAAGGTTTTGCCAAGGGATATTGGAAAAGAAAGACCGTGCCTTAATTTTTTCATAGGTCAATGCATTGCCCCGTGCCAGGGAAATGTCAACAAGGAAGAATACCGTAATATAATGAAGGACATCTGCCTTTTTCTGGGCGGCAGGCATGAAGAAATAATGCGAAAACTGGAAGCACAGATGCAGGAATATTCGGAAAATATGGAATTTGAAAAAGCGGCAGTTCTAAGAGATAAAATAAACAGTCTGAAGCAGGTTGCAGAGAAGCAAAAAGTGCTGTCCACAAATATGGAGGACCAGGATATTATTGCAGCGGTAAGCGATGCGACAGATTCATGTATTCAGGTGTTCTTTGTGAGGGGCGGTAAGCTCCTGGGAAGGGAGCATTTTTTGTTTGACCAGACCGAAGCCCAGGAAGGGGAATTCATAATTTCATTCCTAAAGCAGTTTTATGGAGCTGCTCAAACGTTGCCCAGGGAAATAATTGTACAGGGGAAATATCTTGATGAAGATGCTTTAGGAGAATTGAACATCATTGGTGACTGGCTTTCCCAAATGAAGGGCTCAAAGGTAGCCATTACGGTTCCAAAACGCGGGCAGAAGCTTGAAATGGTGAAAATGGTTGAGGAAAATGCCAGGATATCGTTGGAACAAAATAAAAATGAATTGGCAAAGAGCGAGGAAGGATTGGAAACCCTTGCGAGACTGGCAGGTCTTAATAAAATACCGGAACGAATTGAGGCTTATGATATTTCAAATACCGGTTCATCCGATATTGTCGCATCCATGGTTGTATTTGAAAAAGGGAAACCGTCAAAGAGGGATTACAGGCGGTTTAAAATAAAATCCACAGCCTCGCAGGATGATTACAAAAGCATGCAGGAGGCAACTGCAAGAAGGTTCAGGCATGCGATTGAAGAAGCAATGGAAAATGCAGAGGAAAACCCAGGGGAAAATAAGAAAGAAAATGTAAAGGAAGATGCAATGGAGATTGTGGGGGCAAATGCAAGGGAAAATGTAATGAGAAGTGCAGGGAAGAATGCAGCAGAGAATAAAAATGAAAACATAAAGGAAAATATGGAGGAGAACACAAAGGAGAACTCGAAGGAAAATGCAGGGAAAGTCCGCTCCGGGAAAGCAAAGATAAACAAAGAAGATTTGTTGAGGATGGTGAAAGAAGGAGAAAAACCAGGTAAGTTTTCCAAAATGCCTGATTTGATTTTGGTGGACGGGGGAGTGGGACATGTAAATTCCGTGCAAAGTGTACTGAAAGACTTTAATCTTTCCATTCCCGTTCTGGGCATGGTTAAGGATGACAAGCACAAGACCAGGGGACTTGCTGTAAACGGAAAGGAAATCGATTTATATGGGCACATGCCGGTCTTGAGGCTGGTAACGGCGATACAGGACGAAGCCCACCGTTTTGCCCTTGAATACAATAAAAAATTGAGGAGTAAAAGGTATTCCAAATCTGCTCTGGATGAAATAGAAGGCATAGGCTCAAAGCGAAAGAAACTGCTTCTGAAGCATTTTGGCTCCGTCAGCGCCATAAAGGCTGCCGGGATTGACGATTTGACCGCCGTAGAGGGAATAAGCGAAAAAGTGGCTCGGAAGATATACGATTATTTTCATTAAATTATGTAAACTGAAGCATAATAAATTACCCCTACATTCGTAAAGCAGAGGCACTAATGAATATAGGGGATATTGGATAACCATGCGGTTGATATAATGTCCTCAAAAGGGAGACAGAAAATGTAAAGTAAAATAATTAAATTTCGTATTAACTCGCTTTTGGCTTGGAGCAAATGAACCTTTAAATATTAAATCCTCTTCCCACGTTTTATTTTTTATGCTAACCGGTATATTGTGGATGCCGAAATGTATGAATGCGAGAAAAAGGAACTATTCATCTATATGTTCATATGACTCAAACCCTGCTTGCATAGCAGGCTTTGCCTCACCATGCTGGACAAGCATCATGAAGAACAAGGCAAATACCAACCCGATGCTTGAGTAAATAAAAAGGAAGCCATCTCCCAGGTAATCTTTAATGAAGCCGAAAAGAATGGGGCTTACAATAGATGCCATCATCGAGAAAAAGTAATAATATCCCGTATATTTTCCTATGCCTTCACGTTTGCCCATTTCCACAACCATGGGATAAGAGCTGATGTTGATAAGAGCCCATCCCAACCCCGCAAGAGCCAGAACCGGATACATGTATAAAGGGTTTCTCAGAAAAATCATGGCTACAAAGCATGCCAGAAACAGCACAATTCCAGATAATATTGTTTTTTTCCGGCCTATTTTGCTTGCTATGAAACCGGAGGGTATGCAAAATACCAGAAAAGATACTGAAACGGTAAGCAAAAGATAAGAGGTTTGGCTTTTTGATATTCCCAGTATCTCCTGCCCGTAGGTGGAAAAATAGGTTTCCACACAGTTGTAGGAAGTAAACCAGAAGAAAATTGCAAGAAGCATGAATATCAGACTAAGACGTTGTTCTTTCGATTCGTTTGCAGTTTTTTCCGGTTCCTTTTTTTCAATTTCTATGGATTCAGGTTCGTGTACAAAATTGTACATTATGATTATGGTCGCAATAAGTATGACTGAACCTGCCGCGAAGGGCAAATACTCAGCAATGTTAAAAAGCAGGCCGCCCAGCAAAAAAGAGACTGAAGTACCTATGCCGCCCATAAAGTTAATTATTCCGTTGGCCTTGCTGCGGAGGGAAGAGGGAGTTAGATCCGGCATAAGGGCTACAGTCGGTGCCCTGTATACACTCATGGCAAAATTCATGAAAATCAGGACGATCATAAGCAACACGATGGATCCTTTTGCGAAGGGGACCAAAAAGAAAAACAATGCCGAAAGGGGTATACCTATAAGCAGGTACGGCATTCTCCTGCCATACCGTGTGCTGGTTTTGTCGCTCAAGGCGCCGAAAACCGGCTGAAAGACTACTGCGAAAATATTGTCCATGGCCATGACTATTCCCACAATCAAGCCGGAAAGCCCCAGTTCATCGAGGTATAGGGGAACTGCCACGTTGTATATATTCCAGACAATTCCTACCGTAAAAAAACCTAAACCGATAAGGAACGTATTCTTGTAATTAAGCTTCATGGTATACCTCCATTTCATTCAGCACCTTTAAAGCAGTGTCGGGAACATTGGTAATAATTCCGCTGACACCGGCAAGGGCGACATTTTTTATATATTCAGGCTGGTCAACAGTATATGGATTCACTTTTATGCCATTCCTAAGGCAGCCTTCCATTACTTGCGGTACTATGTTGTAGAACAAAGGATGGATAGCCTCCGCACCTATTCTTTTTGCATATTCCCAGGGTTCATAAATGCCTGCGGCATATAACGCGCCTGTGGCCAGCTTGGGACAGTATTTTTTAATTTCAACAAGAGAATAATGATTGAAGGATGATATTATTGCCCTGTCAAGCATGTTATATCCGGAAACCATGTCTGCAACTTTCTTTTCTATGTTGTCATAAAATATCGGTCCGTTTTTTATTTCAATATTGAGCAGCATGCCTGTGGGGCTTAAAAGGTCCAATACTTCTTCCAGGGTTGGAATGGTTTGGCCTGCAAAATCCGGGCTGAACCAACTCCCAAAGTCGAAGGACTTAAGCTCCTTTAATGTAAAATCCCGGACAAAGCCTGTTTTATTGCTTGTTCTGTTTAGCGTCTGGTCGTGTATCACAACCAGTTGTCCGTCCTTTGACAGCTGTACATCAATTTCAATACCGTCTGCGCCCATCTCAATGGCCTTTTTATACGCAGCCATTGTGTTTTCCGGTGCAACATGAGATGCGCCTCTGTGGGCTATTACTAAAGGTTTTTTCATTCCCGCTGCCTCCAATCGTTAATTACTTATACCTGACAGAAAGCCTTTTTCAAGACTTACCCTGATTTGCAGAACCCTTTTGCAAAAAGCTGAACTAATCAACATTAAAGTATTCGACTAATTTTCATAATTTTCCTTCTATAATGCGATTTTTTGTCGACCGTGTCATGGGGACGGTTAATGTGAAAGTTGAAATACTTTAATCTATTTTACTGTGAAAGCTCTCTTTCATGGTTGTTCTTCTGACATACTTTTGACATGGGAATGGCTACCCCTGGCCACCCTAGGTCATTCTCCCGGGTCACCCAAGGAAACCAGAGGAACCGTCCCCCTGGTCCCTCAGGCGGGATAATATCTCTTCCCAGAGAATATCCCTTCCTGTGTTTTTATTAATGGAGTACGGAATTATTTTCGTGTTTGCATCTTCATTCAAAGCAAATCTAATCATTTCAATGTTTGTGGAAATTTTTGAATTGGGCAGCTTATCGGATTTTGTTGCCACCAGCAGGCAGGGGAAGTTGTAATGCCTTACCCAGTCATACATCAAAATATCATTCTCCCCCGGTTTATGGCGGATATCCACCAGCATGACCAGCAGCTTCAATTGCGTTCTTTTATAAAGATAAGATTCTATAAACTTTTTCCATGTCAGCTGCTCTGTTTTTGGCACATTGGCAAAGCCATAGCCCGGCAGGTCAACCAGCAGAATCCTGTCATCCACATTATAAAAATTTATTACCCTTGTCCGGCCTGGTTTTGAACCAACAAAGGCAAGTTTCTTTCTGTTTAGCAGAGAGTTGATAAGGGAGGATTTACCCACGTTGGATTTTCCGATAAAAGCCACCTCAGGCATATCAGTGTCGGGAAATTGTTCCGGTCTTACAGCAGTGGATTCAAGTCTGACATTGTGCAAATTCAACTTCCTCACTCCTCGTAAATTGCTGATAAATACTATCTTTTGTTTAATTGCCAGAAAGTATAATAAACATTGTTAATTATAACAGAAAATACATTTCCATTCTAATTCTCTATGAATATTTTATTTTTTATGCTACAATGTGTTTAATTCCAGAAATTAAAAAAGAGGCTCTCTGATATAATGTATAGGGGGTAATCTGCAAAAGAGAGAGCTTTTTAAAATTGTACAGCCGATTAAGCAGGCAATATTTGTAGAGGGGGATGAAAACTTGGATATTTTTGAGAAATGCTATAATTATACTGCTGCCAAAGAAGCAATAAATGCCGGAGTTTATCCTTACTTCCATGAGCTTGAATCAGGACAGGACACAGAGGTCATCATTAACGGGAAAAGAACCATTATGATTGGTTCCAACAATTATTTGGGTCTTACTTCAGATCCCAGGGTGATTAAAGCAGCCAGAGAAGCTCTGGATAAGTTTGGTACCGGGTGCTCAGGCTCCAGGTTTTTAAACGGAACACTCACACTACATAACCAGTTGGAAAGAAGAATTGCACAATTCATGAAAACTGAAGCAGCACTTACCTTCAGTACGGGATTCCAGACCAACCTTGGAATTATTTCATGCATAGCAGGCAGAAATGATTATGTTATATGCGACCGGCAGAATCACGCAAGTATAATTGATGCCTGCCGCTTAAGCTTTGCCAAGATGCTCAAGTTTGAACATAATGATATGGAAGACCTCGAAAGGGTTCTGAGCAATATACCTGACAAACATGGAAAACTGATTGTTGTTGACGGAGTTTTCAGCATGGAAGGTGATATATGCAATCTTCCTGAAATAGTCAGACTGGCGAAAAAATATGAAGCAAGAATTATGATAGATGATGCCCATGGACTTGGCGTCATGGGTGAGCACGGACGGGGTACCGCCGAATACTTTGGCCTGGAAGACGAAGTGGACATAGTAATGAGTACTTTCAGCAAATCCCTGGCCAGTCTCGGTGGTTTTATTGCAGCGAAAGAAGATGTCATACATTATGTGAAACACAATTCACGTCCCTTCATTTTCAGTGCATCAATCCCACCGGCCAATGCTGCAGCAGCACTGGAAGCCCTGAACATTTTGGAGTCTGAACCTGAAAGAATTAAACGTCTCTGGGATAATGCAAATTTCATGCGGGAAGGATTCAAAAAATTGAATATTCCCATTGGGAACTCCACAACCCCGATTATCCCGGTAATGACATGGGAAAATTACAATACCTTCATTATCACAAGAAAGCTTCTAAATGAAGGTGTTTATGTGAATCCTGTTATTGCGCCTGCCGTTCAACCGGGGCATTGCCTCTTGAGAACCAGTTATACGGCGACCCATACAAGGGAGCAGTTGGAATATGCACTTGCTGCATTTGACAGGGTTTTTAACGGTTAGTAATTTGTAAATGAAAAACCGATTTTCATGCAGTATATATTATAAATAGTTGTAATAAGACCATAAAAAGACAGTCTTATTATTACGGCAGTCAGGGGGAGAAAAATGATAGACAGTTTTGTAAAAGACCTTGGTACAAGAATCAGGGAGAACATATCAAAGGTAATTGTCGGCAAGGAAGATGTTATTGATATAATCCTTGTATCTTTGTTCAGTTCGGGGCATGTGCTTTTAGAAGATGTTCCCGGAGTGGGCAAAACCATGCTGGCCAAGTGTTTGGCCAGATCCATCAGCAGTGAATTCAAGAGGATACAATTTACTCCGGATCTGCTGCCATCTGATTTGAGCGGTATCAATTATTACAACCAGAAGCAGGGGGAGTTCGTTTTCCGGAAGGGCCCTATTTTTGCAAATATTATTCTTGCAGACGAAATCAACAGGGCGACTCCAAGAACCCAGTCAAGTCTTTTGGAGTGTATGGAGGAAAAGCAGGTCACAATTGACGGGGAAACAAAACTGCTGTCAGAACCGTTTTTTGTTATTGCAACCCAAAACCCTGTAGAGATACAAGGCACATTTCCTCTTCCTGAAGCTCAGATGGACAGATTCATAGTCAGGATAAGGATGGGTTATCCCTCAATTGATGAAGGCAAGGAAATTCTCGATAGATTCCAGAGCGGAAGCCCATACCCAAGCGTAGAAGAAGTAGCCAATGCTTCGGATATAATTAAGGCTCAAAATGAGATATTGTCGGTAAAAGTCGGCGATGCAGCAAAGGAATATATTCTCAACATAGTGGAGAGAACAAGAAATCACGATGATATTATACTGGGTGTAAGCCCAAGGGGGAGCATCGCCCTGATGAAAGCTTCCCAGGCATATGCGGCACTAAACGGCAGGGATTTTGTCACACCTGATGATATAAAATATCTTGCTCCTTATGTTCTTTCTCACAGGCTTGTAATAAAGGGACATGCGGTTACAAGCGGTTCGGATACTGCTGAAGACATAATTCGCAGAATATTGAATGAAATCAAGGTGCCTGTCGAATAGCAGGGATAATTGGCAAATGAACGGGCATGGTTCGTGGAGGTGTTGAACCATGCCTGTATTAAAAAATTGGGTTGTTAACAGTGCCGTGAATCTTATTCTATCTTGAAAGTTGGGAATTTGTATGGAATTTGTTGCTATGGTGGTTATTCTGCTAGTCGCAATCAGGCTTCAGTCGTATATCTTTTACAAAAAAGCGCTTCAGAAAGTTGATTATAAATGTGAATTCAGTAAAACCGAAGCCTCTGAAGGCGATGAAATTTATCTTGTTGAGACCGTACACAACAAAAAGCTGCTGCCTGTTCCCTGGTTGAAGGTTGACATAAACTCCTCCAGGTGGTTGGATTTTGCCAATACGCGGTCCGTAGTTGCCCAGGAGAACAGGTATGTTACCAGCAGTTTTCTTCTGAAAAGCTATCAGAAAACCATAAGGCGGTGGAAGGTAAAATGCCTTAAACGGGGTATCTACACAACAAAAAATGTTACCCTGCTGAGCGGCGACCCTTTGGGAATTTCCACAAATTCAATTGCAGTTCCCGCTAATGCCCGTATTACAGTATATCCGGCAACAATAGACTTTGAGAGGATTTTCATACAGTCAAAATATCTTCAGGGAGATACCATAATAAGAAGGTGGATTATTGATGACCCGTTCATGGTTGCCGGCGCCAGGGAGTATACTCCCTGGGACCCGATGAACAAGATACACTGGTCTTCAACAGCAAGGGCAGGGAAGCTGATGGTCAAGAAAAATGACTTTACTGCCCAGCCGGAACTCACCGTAGTTTTGAACATCCAATCTATCGAAAACGAGTATCATGGTACAGTGGACAAAGACATTATTGAGTTGGGCATTAAAGTTGCTGCAACCATGTTTGACAGGGCGTTAAAAAACGGAATCCCTGTAAGGTTTGCTTCCAACGGCAGTTTAAGCAGCATTCCGGACAGTATGATTGTGACTCCCATGGCAGGAGGCAGGGAGCATGTAAGGGCGCTCATGGGCATGCTGGCACAGCTGGAACTGAAGCGGAACAAGGATTTTGAAGAATTCCTGGATATAATTGAGGAAGAAATAAAGAATACGGATATAATTATTATAACGGCTTATATGAATGCAAATCTGTATGATAGGGTTTATAAGCTGAGGTCCGGCAGAAACAGTGTAAAAATTGTATCCTTAAGGAAAATGGAATCAAAAAATATCATGAGGGATATTGACATATATTATCCCGCCGGAGTTGATTATTAATGAAAGCAAATGTTAAGAATTTTATTATAAAATTTACTGCCGTTTCTGTAATGTTTTTGTTCTTTTATCCTGCCATGCTGATTATCCGGATGGGAATTCTCAAGGAAGACACCAGATTGTTCGAGTACTTTGTTAATGCTGCATATTTGTATGCGGGATATTTTATTGCATATTTTGTAGTAGGTAAAAAAGATGGTCTTATTAGAAAAACAATTACTTTTCTTTTGTGTGTCCTTCCTGCTGGTGCCACAGTCCTTATTCATTCATCCGGCAGTATATGGAGACTGCTTGCAGAAACAGCTTTCACGGTTTTTATTTATTTAACCGGGGTTAGAACTCATTTCATCGATGCTGAAGACGTTTTGGACAGAAAAACAATCAGTATTGGAATTATAATATTGACAGCATCCCTTATTGTTTCAAAGTATTACGCAATCTGCAGTTATTTTTTCCTTCCGGTGAGTTATTTTGCGTATGCATCACTGGTTCTTGCCATGGTTGTAAAGAACCAGCAAAACCTGGACAGGATTTTCAAGAAAAAGCACATAGACACGGCAAGCGTTCCGCAGAATATTAGAAGATACAATACAGGATTGATAATTGTTCTTTTTGCTATTATACTGCTGCTTTTTAACTTGCAGTCAATGGTCATTTTCCTGTTCAAAATAGGAGGATACATAATTCTTTTCGTATTGTGGCTTATCGGCTTTCTTTTGTCACCTCTCGCAGGAGATAGTGGAGGTGGCCAGGGAGACGGTGGCGGCACAAATGATTTATTTGCGGAACTCGGGGGAGAATCCAGCTTGCTGGCCGAGATTATATATGGAGTTTTAACGGCGGTTGTAGTTTTTATAGTAGGTTATTACTTAATCAGAGCCCTAATCAAGCTCTTCCCTAACTTAGTAGTGAAAGTAAGAAGCCTGACCAGCCGGTTTATAAATTTTATAAAAAGCTTGTTTAGAATGGGTACAGGCTCTGAAGCCGGGGAAGCGGATTATACCGACCAGATTGAGACAATTATTCCTAAAGAGGAAAGAAAGGCTGAAAGCAAAGAATATAAAAAGACGGACAATATCAAAAAGGGATTGAGAATTCTCAAGAAAATCAATGATCCTGTAAAGAAGATAAGATACCTTTATTACCTTATACTTAAAATGCTTCCGGGAAAAAGTGTTCAGATAGATGCCAGCAACACGACAGGAGAAATTTATAGAAAGTCCCTTCAGATTGAGGGTATTGAAAGAGACTTTCACAGGATTACTCAAATATACGAAAATGTAAGATACGGAGAAAGCATGCCCGGCAGCGATGAGGTGGAAGATGCCCTAAGCAAGTTCTCCAGTGTCCATGAGGTGTTGAAATAAGCAGTTATGTCCGGGGTCGGGATGCAATTTGCGAAAACCTGGCGAAGGAACATGACTCTGGCTGTCGTATTGAAATTTAACTGGCAAAGCGCAGCCAAAAGTCCATGGCTTAAACCATTGGGGTATTTTGAACTAACTGTGCAGTATTTCATAAAGCTTTATAATCTTGTCAAGGAGATACCTGCTTCTTGTGTCAGCCACCGGCTGCAATATGCCAATTAGGTTTATAAAGTGTTCTCTGCGGTCGCTTCTGCTGTTGGCAGTCATTATATATTCTCTTAATCTGATAAATGTATCAGTGTAGAGGTTTGTCTTTTTGAATGCTTTTCCAAACCTTTCCCTGTGGGATTCGGGGCAGTAATCGGTTACCACGTTCATTGAACTTCTGACCATATCGATTTTGGAAGGCAGATTTTCATTGTCTTGAGACCTGCTTTTATAAAAATTACGATATGTATCGTTTATTTTATTTGCTGCATGAATAGCATTGGCTATATAAGTCAACCTTTTATCCACGCTCATAATGAATCCTCCTGCTTGCTTTTCTAATACATATATTACTCAGTAAATTTAATTTATGTTACTCTTAAATGCAGGACAGGGTGACAGGTGTATTGTCCCTGTTATTGTTCTGCACACATTTCATTTGTTTCAGGTGTATAATGTTGAGACAGTGGGATAACATGTCCCACCCCCTGTCCCACTTCATAAACTTTCCGTTGACATGTTTTGTTTTTTGGTTATAATATGTTTAACTTTCAAATAACCGCTTTTGCTTCCAGCTAAAAAGGGGTTTTGGACAACAGATTTGGAGTGTGATGCAATGAATAAAACAATATGTGTTTACAGTTCATCAAGCTGCGCGATTGATAAAGTATATTTTGACGCTGCCAGGAAGCTTGGCAGGGAAATTGCCATCCGAAATGACATATTTTTGTATGGCGGAGGGCTTACCGGTTTAATGGGTGCAGTTGCGGAAGCTGTTCATAATAACAATGGAAAGGTCATAGGTGTCATTCCGGAGGCTTTGAATGTCAAAGGCATA
This sequence comes from Clostridiaceae bacterium, assembly GCA_012839865.1. Lineage (GTDB taxonomy): Bacteria > Bacillota > Clostridia > CAYPLH01 > DUMO01 > DUMO01. Next base: position 11,442 of record DUMO01000050.1, on the reverse strand, counting down.
GTTTATGAGAGCTGTGATGAATTGATTATAACAAAGGACATGCGCACCAGAAAGGCAAAAATGGATAGCCTTTCTGAAGCTTTCATTGCCCTTCCGGGTGGTTATGGAACGCTGGAGGAGCTTCTGGAAATAATAACTTTAAAGCAATTGCATTATCATTGCAAACCTATTGTCATTCTCAATATTAACAACTTCTATGACAAGCTCATTGAATTCTTTGAACAGATTATAACCCTGAAGTTTGCAAAACGTGAATGTTCAACCCTTTACTTTACGACAAATGATATAAAGGAAGCCCTTGACTATATTGACTCTTATACGCCATCCATGCCATCTTCAAAATGGCTGACCGATGTTGATGTCTAGTATTTGCATGTGAATTTTTTTGTTGAATTATTGCCGAAGTAAGCCTATAATAGAAATAATATTTATCGGCAATTTCAAAGTGGTTATGTAAACAACCTTAAATTACAGTAATATAAGCAACAAAACAAGAGGGTGCATTTATATGGGGTACAAAAGTATTGATGAGATTAATGAAAAGATAAAATCAGGCAAAGCAGTCGTATTTACGGCGGAAGAAATAATTGATGTGGTAGCGGAAAAGGGAATAAAGCAAGCAGCCAAAGAGGTGGATGTTGTTACTACTGCTACCTTCGGACCAATGTGTTCAAGCGGAGCATTTCTTAATTTTGGCCATTCGGATCCTCCCATAAGGATGTGCAAGGTTTGGCTGAATGACGTACCAGCATACGGAGGAGTAGCTGCTGTTGATGCATATATCGGTGCTACCGAGCTTTCAGAGACGAGAGGCATGGAATATGGGGGAGCTCATGTTATTGAGGATTTAATAGCAGGAAAGGATATCAGGCTTTATGCCGAATCCTACGGTACTGACTGTTACCCCAGGAAAGAGATTGATACCTATATCAACAAGACCAATATCAATCAGGCATTCATGTTCAATCCGCGAAATTGTTACCAGAATTATATAGCTGCCACCAATACAAGTGACAGAACCATATATACCTATATGGGCACATTGCTTCCGAAATGCTCCAATGTAACATATACTACCTCCGGACAATTGAGCCCGCTTCTCAACGACCCATATTACAGGGCCATCGGAGTAGGTACCAGGATTTTCCTGGGGGGTGCTCAAGGTTATGTTGCGTGGGAAGGCACCCAGCATAATCCCGGGCAGGTCCGGGGAGAAAACGGAGTGCCTATTGGAGCCTCAGGTACACTGGCTGTAATAGGTGACCTTAAAAAGATGGATACCCGGTTCATAAGGGCAGCAGTGTTCCCCAAGTATGGTGTTACATTGTTTGTGGGAATCGGAATTCCAATACCTGTTTTTGACGAAGAAATGCTAATGTACACTGCGGTAAAGGACAGTGAAATATTTACAAACATTATGGATGAGAGTGTTCCAAGCAGAGCAAGACCTGCTTTGGGAAGAGTTTCATATGCCGAGCTTAAAAGCGGTTTTGTAATGCTTAACGGCAAGAAGGTGCCAACCGCACCGCTGTCAAGCATTAAGAAAGCCCGTGAAATTGCTGAACTTGTAAAGATGCAAATAATGAAAGGCGAATTCCTTTTGGCACAGGCTGTAGCGGAGCTTCCCAGAGAAAACAAGGTAAATACCCTGGATATAAGGGAGGGGGACAATTGAAAACAATAAAAGTATCCATGAGGTTTAGTCCGGATATAGTGACAAAACCCTTAACATATCATTTGATAAAGGATTATGATCTTGAAGTTAACATACTGAATGCAAATGTAGGGCTTAACAAAATCGGGCAGCTTGTAGCGGACATAACGGGTGAAGAGGCTAAGATAGAAGAAGGTCTTAAGTTTTTGAAAGAACAGGGCGTTGATATCAGGCTGTTTACAAGGTCAATAATCTGGCAGGAGGAAGGCTGTGTTCATTGTGGTGCCTGTACGGCTGTTTGTCCGACGGAAGCCCTCACAATGGACAAGAACAGCTGGTCTCTTACTTTTAATAAGGAAAAGTGTGTTGTGTGCGAACTATGTGTCAGGACATGTCCTATTAAAGTAATGAGCGTATCAATTTAAGCCCCCGTACAAAATACTTGGGTAAGGTGTGATGAAATGTATCAAAAAAGATTTTACCGGGATTTTTTTAAAAGTTCAGGGCTTATTTTTTTCAGTGTAGTACAGGACGAAACTGATTTGTATGTTGGCGCAAAGACAAATTTGTTTAATGAAACCCTTGAGTTGGTCAAAAACTACAGGGAGCAAATAGAAACATGGATTAAAGGTCATCCGGAATTTCTGAAGAGCTTAAAACCGGTTGAGATTCGTTCAGACATGCCTTACATAGTGAGAAGAATGGCAGAGGCAGGATTAAAGGCGGGTACCGGGCCTATGGCAGCCGTTGCCGGAGCAATAAGTGAAATGGTCGGACAAAAACTTCTGGATTATTCTGATGAAATCATTGTAGAAAACGGCGGAGATATTTACTTGAAGATTAAAGAACCGAGGAAAGTTGGTATCTACGCCGGAGAATCACCATTAAGCGGCAGAATCGCTCTGGAAATCAACTCTGAAGACACACCGGTGGGCATATGCACATCTTCCGGAACTGTAGGCCATTCTTTGAGTTTTGGGAAAGCAGATGCTGCAGTGGTTGTATCAAAGGATACGTTTTTATCCGATGCAGCCGCTACTGCCTTGGGAAACCTGGTGAAAAAACCCGGTGACATACCTGGAGCCCTGGATTTTATCTTAGGCGTAGAGGGAGTGGAAGGCGCGTTGGTTATCAAGGGCGACCGGGTAGGAGTCAGGGGAAACATTAAACTTCTAAAACTGTAACAGTTGTATTTGGGAGGTTTACAAATGGACAATGTTCGCAGTAGGTTGCGGGATGCAAAAAGAATTGTTATAAAAGTAGGAACTTCAACTTTAACCTATAGCACAGGGAAGATTAACCTGACAACCATTGACAAGCTTTCAAGAGTTATTTCGGATCTGGTAAACCAGGGCAGGGAAATCATACTTGTCACATCAGGGGCAATAGGAGTTGGAACTTCAAAGCTGAAAATGAAGGAAAAACCCAAACGTATCCGTGAAAGGCAGGCTGTTGCTGCAGTCGGGCAGTGTGAGCTTATGCATATATACAGCAAGTTTTTTTCTGAATACGGCCATATTGTAGGACAGATTCTTTTAACCAGCACGGTTGTAAATGATAAAGTGGGAAGACGGAATGTAATAAATACGTTTAACACGCTTCTTGCAAAAGAAATAATTCCAATAGTCAATGCAAATGACTCCGTTTCCGTTGAGGAAATCAAGGCCGGTCAAATCAACACTTTTCTGGAGAACGATACTTTGGCAGCTATTGTATCCAAATTGACTGGCGCGGATCTGATGATTATATTATCGGACGTTAACGGATTTTACGATAGCGATCCCAAAGAAAACCCCAATGCGAAATTTATCTCAACCATTTATGAAATCACTCCTGAAATTGAAAATTGTGCAGGAGGTGCCGGAACAAAGCGGGGAACCGGGGGAATGATAACAAGACTGAAAGCTGCAAAGATTGCCACCTCGGCGGGGGTCGACATGGTAGTTGCAAATGGCAGTGACCCGCATATAATTATGGATATAGTTAACGGAAATGAAGTGGGAACCATATTTGTTGCTAGAAAGTAGCTCATCTAAAGTAGAGCAGCAGATTTGAACCCCTAAGATGCATAAAAACAGAAAATGCCTTGTAATTTAGTAATGTCTGTGTCTTGCGCGAAGCGGGCAGAATTGCTTAATTACAAGGCATTTTTTTGTATTGTTTCACGAGATTTATTATGAGCACAGTATATCTTAACAATAACAGCAATACAGTCAAACATTAGCCCCTGTTCCCGGCAGTGCATCCGGAAGATTCCTTTATGAACAAAAATACAGCCAATGGATTAATCTTCCGGTTCAATATTCCCACCAGGTAGCTTCATTGTTGTCCAGTGCACTATGAATATTGCAGTATTCACGGGGAAGCTCATATTCCCAGTCCGCCGGAAGCGGATCTTGGGGGCGTATTGGCGTAAAGGGAGTTTTACGCCTGATAAACACCTTTTCAATCACTGTTGACAGAGGGCAGTCAGGTCCGGCCAATAGGTTTCTTCCCCATTGGTCTTTCCCAACAGTACATACTTTTGCCTTGACATGTACATCACATGTATCGTTATTGCCGGGTTCGGTGCCCTTAATGAATATTTCTTCCCTTATCATGCTCTGCCATGAGCTTCTCGGGTCCTGATAGCACAATTCTGTAGGAATTTTGCCTGAAGCAGTGCATATGGTTTTCCTGACTATACCCGGAGCCTCTTCGAATTCAACAGGTTCTTTATTTTCATGAACTTTGGTCATTACAGCATTCCAGATTTTCAATGCCTGGCTGTATTCTGCAGACTTTAGCGTAGTAGGCGTATCATACCCGTACCAGGTGGCTGCCACATAATAGGGTGAGTAACCTACAAACCATTTATCATAATTGTCACTTGTTGTTCCTGTTTTTCCGGCGGTAGGTATGATTTCCTGGTCACCATTGCGGATCATGCCGTAAGGATAAGCCGTACCTCCTGGTTTTACAACATCCTGGAGAATATTGGTCATTATATATGCTGAGGCTTCATCGTAAACAATGTGGCTTTCCGGTTTGTTTTCCAGTACTATGTTCCCGTCCTTGTCTTCTACTCTTGTGAAGGTGATGGGTTCAAAATAAACTCCTTTATTTACAAAGGGTACATATGCCGCGGCCATCTGAAGGGGATTCACTCCCTGATTCAAGCCACCCATGGAAATTGAAACATACCTTTCATTGTCCCTGTTTATGTTTACCCTGCGAAGATATTCATGGGAAGTATCAGCTCCCAATATATAATTCCACACCTTGGCAGCTACCATGTTTAAAGACTGCCGCACTCCGTCACGGATAGTAATCAGGCCTGAAAAGGTATGGTCATAGTTGTTTGGGTAGATGCCTTTATCAACACCCAACATATAAGCCGGGGCATCGTCAATAATTGTCGCAGCTGTAATTTTCCTTGTGTCAATAGCCGGTGCATATACTGCAATAGGTTTGAAGCTGGAACCAGGTTGCCTCTTCATCAGGGGTGAAGCGGCTCTGTTGTATATGGCATCGGCTTTCTTAACCCCATAGCCTCCATACATTGCTTTTACATGGCCGTTTTTTGGGTCTATAATAACCATTGCTGACTGAGGGTGTTCAAGTTCCTCGTCCAGAACGGGGAAATACTCATCGTTTGTGTAGACCTCATCCATTGCCTTCTGCACATCCGGGTCCATGGTGGTATATATTTTCCAACCGGCATTATATATGAGGTTTATGGCGGTTTGTTCAGAATAACCTTTACTTACAAGGACCTGTTTTATATCGCTGATAACTTGGTCCACAAAGTAGCTTTGATTGCTTGTTTCTTTTGCTTCTGATGCCTGTCCTGTGGCAAATTTCAATTCCTCCGAAATTGCCTGGTCATATTCAGCCTGGGTGATAAATCCCAATTCAAGCATCTTGCCAAGAATAATTCTCTGGCGTTTTAAATTGTTTTCCTGGCCACGGGTGGTTGATGGTGCATATTTTGCAGGATAGTTGGTGATTCCCGCCAGACTGGCGCATTCTGCAAGAGATAATTCACTGACGTCCTTGTTGAAGTATTTTAACGCGGCAGCCTTAACACCGTGAGTATTGCCGCCCATGTTTGCAACATTCATGTACAGCTCAAGTATTTGCCACTTTTCCAGCTTCATTTCCAGATTGATGGCTTTCCACAGTTCCTGAACCTTCCTTCTTGGGCTGTCATCTGTATCGTTGGTAAGGTTTTTAACAAGCTGCTGGGTTATGGTGCTTCCGCCATAATACTCCTGATCGCCTGGCAGTATTTTGGCAATAGCATAGCTTAAAGCGCCTCCGATGGTGCGTTTCAAGTCAAAACCGGGATGGTCCCAAAACCTTTCATCCTCGATAGCTACAAAGGCATCCTTTAAATACTGCGGGATTTCACTGTCGCTTGCATACATCCTGTTTTCGTTTATTGCGTCAAGCTGGGTAATAACCTTGCCATTGCAGTCATATACAAATGTTGTGAAATTGGTCAGCATCAAATCCTCGGGTCTTATGGGGTCTGCGGTACGTATCCAGCCGAAAACAAGGCCTCCCAGCACACCTGCCCCCAAAAATCCGAAAGCCAGAAATATTATAATCAATACATTGATAACTTTTCCTGTAATCCTGAAAAAGTTTTTAAAAGAGGATTTCTTTTTCTTACCGGCTTTCCGGGGTGATTCATAAACTCCTCTTTTTATTGCAGCTGCTTTTTGTCCGGCAGCAGCCTGTTGCCTTCTTGATTTCATATATATCCTCCTAAACAGGTAACTTTACATTTTATGATTAATACCCAAAAAACATTAGTGAAATTTCACATATTGCGTTTTGTCTGATGCATTTATTTTTTAATTGTAAAGTTCTTCTGCAGGCACTCCATGGCTATAACCTCTTACCTATATGTCACGCGATCCTGGATGCAATTCGAGAATTATTATATCACACTTAGGGCAAGGGTGGAAATATACCGTGGACCCATTGGGATGCTTCATAAGCGCAAATCCGGGCACTCAATAAAAGTATTGCTAAATTTGCCACAGTTTTCACGCAATAAACCCAAAGTTTCCATGTCCCGGGCTTATACTTCTTGCAGGACCATCATATAAATATATTATGGTTTTCACTATTATGCATATGGGACGATTAATACACCACAGTTATATTTTTTAGATGTATTTTGATTTTTTATTGTTCCGATTTTTGACTGCAATGTATTTTGGATTTCATTTATTGGTTTTTGACATTTGTGGGGTGCAGAGAGTTGCCTTGCCGGTGGGGTGTGGTTTTTACGTTTGTCAATTTCTAATGCTGATACAGTGCGGAAAGTTGATTTTCCTGTGAAACATAGTGCCACGCTTACCGGTTATTAATAGTTGTACGGGGGCAGCTGCTTTGCCGGGGGGAATGCAATTTTTTGTTTATCGATTTCTTAAAGCCGGGAGATGATTGGCATGGGGAGAAACCTGTATAGAAGGATTTCATATGCAAGAAAACGCAAATTAAAGGCATTGTCACGCTTTCTTAGCATTGCAACTGTCTTTGCAATCCTGGCCTTGCTTGTATCATATGTGCAGAAAAGAGTAATCCCATACCTGGTTGAAATAAGCGAATTTAGGGCAAAGTCCATTATAACCATGACGGTATATAATGCAGTCAGTGAATGCTTTACAGAAGAAATCCATTATGATGACCTTGTAACTTTGGAGAGGAACGAAGATGGCGTAATCACGTCCATAAAAACAAATGTATCAGCAATGAACAGCCTGTCGGCACAAATTTCAACAAATATTCAAAAGCGGCTTATTGCTCTTGAAAGTGAAAGTATTGTGATTCCCTTTGGAGTTTTGCTGGGAGATACAATTTTTACCAGCGTAGGTCCTGATTTGCATATCAAAATAACGCCCTATGGGAATGTGGCAACGGATTTCATGTCCGAGGTCATACCGATTTCTGAAGACCAAACAAAACACAAGCTGTACTTGCAGGTGAAAACCAGTATTGCGGTTTTAATACCCCTTATACCCCAAAGAACTGAAATAGTAACCAACATTCCGGTTGCAGAATCTGTTATCAGAGGAAAGATTGACGAAGAATGCTTCCTGCAGCTTAATGGAAAAATCAAAATATAAGCAGGCTTCAGGAGTTGGTCTCAAGCTTTTCCCGTTCCTTTTCTTTATAAACATCGTCAAGCACCGAACCTTTTCTTTGGCTTTTGGATGAGTTTTTGGCATGCTTTTCAATCATGCTTATGGTTTTGTCACCAATCATATCGCAGGAGCCCTGAAAAATGCTGCCCTCATCAACTACCAGGCTCTGAGCCTTAATGTTGCCGTATAGTCTTGCAGTAGATTGAAGTTTCAGCAATCCACTTGCGTGAACATTTCCCTCAACTGTTCCTGAAAGGTGTACATCAGTAGCGGACACATTGCCTTTTATTAGAGCGCTTTCGCCTATGTAGACACATCCTTCAGCCTTAACGTCCCCGGTAATGATTCCGTCAACACGGACAGTACCTTCAGAGGTCAGGTTGCCTTCCAGTGTTGTCTTTGCACCTATTACCGTATCAATTTTATCATCATATACGTACTTGTTGGTTTTGCCAAACATATGAAAACCTCCGGTAATATATTAATGTTTATATAGGAAACACCGCCTGAAGCGGGTATATAAGCATTGTTTTTTTTGATGCCCGTAGAGTTTGCCTTTTGAAAACTCTCTGTAAAAGCTGCCGGTTTATATTAAAAAAAGCTGTCTGCTGAGAGGTAATAATCCAATTGCTTATCTTCCCAGGTCACCCTTTTCTGTATAATACTGATTTAAAGGTGTAAGATTAAATTATTTTCCTCCTGTTTTGCCAGCAGCTCCGGTTTTACTCCTGGTCGAGATAAATCAGTGGATCTATCGGAACATCGTCCATCTGTACTTCAAAATGCAAATGGGGTCCGGTACTGGTGCCTGTGCTTCCAACTCTTGCAATCAATTCACCTTTTTTCACTTTTGCTCCGTTGGATACCAGGAGTTCTGACGCATGGGCGTATAATGTCTTAAGGCCGTTGCCATGGTCTATAATAATGCATTTGCCATATCCTCCATTTGTTCCGGACATTATAACTGTACCATCGGCTGCTGCGACAATGTCCGCTCCATAGTCGGCTGCAATATCAATTCCCGAATGTAGTTTGTAAAGAAAGCTGATGGGATGGGTTCTGTATCCGAAATTGTCGCTGATTCTGCCCTGGGCAGGCCATAAGGTCGGCAAGGCACCGAGGAACATTGCAATGTCATCCTGAAGTTTTGAAAAGTCAACAGTTGTCGTGCTGTCAATATTTGAAAGCTCGCCCAGCTTGGCCAGGATATCCCGAAGTTCCCTGATATCATCGGTAAAATTTCCACTTGTTCTGTTTACAACACTGTCCGCCCTGCTTACGGTAAGCTGGGAGGCGATGTAGTTTTCAGTTATTTCCCGGTATTTTTCTGTGTAATCTTTCATTATTTCCTGCACTTGCTCATTGTTTGATTGCAAAAGATTATATTTTTGAATTGCATCGTTTAACTCAAGCAACTGCGTCTGTGCGGTTTTCGCAAGCTTGTCCCTCTGCCTGGAAAGCATATTCACTCTCTGTATCAGATGAAATGTCCACAAACCTTGACAAATCAGTGCAGTTATTATAACTAAAAGTGCAACCCGCATGTATTTAAACAATCCTGCAGGCAGCTTGTAAATTTTTGTTTGGCCCGGATAATGGGGCGCAAGTATTAACGAGACATATCTTTTGTTTTTTTTTGTTTTTCCCTTTGTCATTTCTGTTTCCTTGTTATCTTTTTTTAAAGCAGTCGAGATTTATTTTAACATATTCTTCAATTTATTTTAACCTCTTATTTTTTTATTTTATCCAATTGCTTTATTTTGTAAACAAGTCAAATTATGCAGGTTTAGGATATATCATAAAGCAAATGTGGGAAATCTAAAAATTTTTTGGGAAATAGGAAAAATTTTAAAATTTATGATATAATTAAAAGCAATTAATGGAACAATTAACATAAGGCATACTGATTCAATTTTTTTCTGATTCCCTGCGGGGAATTTTTTTTTGCCTGAAAAAGATACCGGGTTTAAACAGCCCGCACGATAGTGTAAACTGTATTTATGGGAAATAAACCAAGGGAGCGAAGGATTAATTTGGTTACAAAGGGCAACAGCTACACTTTAGATATTACGGCATTGACTAACGAAGGTAAAGGCATCGGCTTGGTGGACGGGTTTATTGTCTTTGTTGACGGTGCACTCCCCGGTGAAAAAGTCGAAGCTGTTATTACACTTGTAAAGAAATCTTATGCGGAAGGAATTGTTATTAACATATTGGAAGAGTCACCACTGCGAAGGAAACCTTTTTGCAGCGCATACGAACGCTGTGGCGGGTGTACCCTACAGCACCTTGACTATGACGCACAGCTTGATATAAAAACAGGATTTGTTAAAGACTGTCTGAGGCGTATCGGCAAGTTATCCGGGATTGCTGTTTATAAAACAATCGGTATGGAAAATCCATTTAATTACAGAAACAACATTCAATTTTCCGTACGGAGTGGCGGGAACGGTCCTGCCATCGGCTTTTTTTCAGCAAAATCCCATGATATTGTTGAAGGTTTTGAATGTGGTATTCAACCTGAAATTTTTAATGATATACGTGAATTTGTAAGTAATTTTTTAATTAATAAAGGAATTGACACATACAATGAAAAAACCGGGAGAGGACTGGTGCGGCACTTGATTGTACGTACAGGCTTTACTTCGGGAGAAGTGATGGTTGTCCTGGTCGTTAACGGTTCTGGATTTTCCGGCAGTGAAGAACTTGCGGAAGGATTGGTTTCGAATTTTCCGGTTGGGAATGAGTCTGAAAAAAGGCTGGCTTCGAATTTTCGGCAGGGGGATGAGTTTGCAGAAGGATTGACTTTGCATTTTTCGCAGGGTGACGAGCTTGCTGAAAGATTGGCCAAAAGTTTTCCCTGGGTTAAGGAGCTGGCAAAAGGACTGGTTTCGAATTTTCCCCGGATTAAAAGCGTAATGCTGAATATAAATACAAAAAAGTCCGGTTTGAAGCTTGGCGATGTGTATGTGAAGTTATATGGAAAAAGCACTATAACTGATTATATAGGGGATTTCAGATTTGAAATCTCACCTTCATCCTTTTTCCAGGTTAACCCTGTACAAACTGAAGTACTTTACAACAAGGTCATGGAATATGCTTCTTTGAATGGCAACGAGACAGTATTTGACCTTTACTGCGGAATTGGAACAATTTCGTTGTATTTGTCCCGGAAGGCTAAAATGGTCTATGGAGTGGAAGAGGTTCCTGAAGCAGTGAAGGATGCAACAGAAAACGCTATTGCGAATAATGCAGGGAATGTGAAGTTTACCCTCGGAAAAGCGGAGAAGGTTATACCGAAGATGCTGAAACAGGGTATAAAGGCCGACGTAGTGGTGGTTGATCCGCCAAGAAAGGGCTGTGATGAGAAGCTATTGCGGGCCATTGCCGAGATGTTGCCCAAAAGAATGGTTTATGTTTCATGCAATCCGGCAACCCTTGCAAGGGATTTAAAATATTTGTCAGAGCATGGGATGAAGGTGGAAAAGGTGCAGCCGGTGGACATGTTCCCGTGGACGGTACATGTGGAGACGGTAGTATTGATAGAGAAGGAATAGCTTGAATAGGCCGCGTTTAGAGGATTACGAGTAAATATGTAGGTATGTTTTGTGTTCCCTTTTGTTAGTATGAGGGAACATATTTTGTTTT
>DUMO01000049.1 GCA_012839865.1 Clostridiaceae bacterium | reverse complement strand
TGACTGCCACCTTTATACTTGCCTTTGCGCAAGGAGCGGCAGAAGCCATAGAGGGGGCAAATGTCATGGTTGACGGGTTTGGAGTAATCGCCATGGTTGCAATGACCCCTTTGATCGCTCTTCAAATATTAGGTTTTATATACAAGGTAAAATCTAAAAAAGGAGGAATAAAGACCAATGAATAGCAGCTCTCCAGGTAATGTAGAATTGATATGCATAATTGTAAATTTTGGATTAGGCAGCAGGCTGATTCAAGCAGCCAAGCGAAACGGTATATCAGGAGGTACCGTGCTTTTGGGAAGAGGTACCGTCAATAGCAGAATTTTAGATTTTTTAGGGCTGTCGGATGTAAGAAAAGAGATCGTATATATGGTAGCCAATAGAGATACAGCATATCAAGCCTTGAAAAAACTTGATGAGGAGTTCAAATTCGAAAAACCTAATCATGGCATAGCATTTACCATTTCACTTTGTGGTGCGTATGGGCTAAGCAGTATTAATAATGAATGTATTTCACATGAAAGAGGTGCAGAGGAAATTATGTATCATGCAATTACAACCATTGTTGATAAAGGCAGGGCGGATGATGTAATAGAAGCTGCAAAAATGGCGGGTTCAAAGGGAGCAACGGTCATACATGGCCGAGGTTCCGGCATCCATGAAACAAGCAAACTGTTCAATATGGATATTGAGCCTGAGAAGGATATTGTGCTGATTCTTTCCGAAGCTGACAAGACGGAAGCAATTATTTCATCCATCCGGGAACATTTGAAAATAGATGAACCTGGAAAGGGAATAATATTTGTACAGGATGTAAACAAAACCTATGGCTTATATAGATAAGCCATTTTGGTTTATTGCATGAAAAGTAAGACCGGGAGCAATTTACGTCTGATCCCTTGGTCAATATCGTTGATGAATAAAACACCCCACCGAGTCCTGTTCAGGTGGTGGTGTGTTGAATTACATTGATAAGGAGAAGTCCGATACGTGTTACTTCCTGATGACTTGAAAAATGCGTTGGAATCCGAGACTTCCGGGACACCCCCAAAAGAGCTTGCAAAAACGGTACTTGAGCTTTCTGACAGATATCGCAATGATAATCTGTCAGGGGGTAGGGGTTTCATAAAAACGCAACAGGATGCAAAAGCTTATGCCGCATTTCGAATGCCGGCAACCTATGCGGCAGCATATTCGGTACTAAAACAGGTCAGAGAAATACTCACTGAATGGCAACCCAATACATTGCTTGATGCAGGAGCCGGTCCTGGCACCGTAATGTGGGCGGCCGCCGAAGTTTACAAAGGGTTAAAAAGCTATACCTTGCTTGAAAGGGAAAAAAGCATGATTCAACTGGGTAAAAGGTTGGCCGGTTACTCTGATCTAAAGCCTATCCATGAAGCAAAATGGCTGGAAATAGATCTTGTGGATACTGACATTTCTGAACTTGACATTTCCAAACATGACCTGGTGATGGCTTCTTATGTTCTGGGGGAAATAAATGAAAAGCAAAGGAATGATTTTGTAAAAAAACTCTGGGAACTTGCAACCGGGATGTTGATAATTATAGAACCGGGGACTCCGGCCGGGTTTGCCCGTATAAGAGAAGCCCGGGAACTGATTATTGCAGAGGGCGGGATAATTGCAGCCCCATGTCCCCACAGTACGAATTGCCCGATAACATCAGGAGATTGGTGTCACTTTTCCCAAAGGATTTCCCGTTCAAAACTTCACAGACAGGTCAAAAAGGGAGAGCTTTCATATGAAGATGAAAAATTTTCATATATAGCTGTTTCGCGCCTTGAGGGGAAGCAAGTTTTTGGAAGAGTGATCCGGCATCCCCAGGTAAGGAAGGGATTCATTGAATTTGAAGTCTGCAATCGGAACGGAATTGAGAAAAAAATTGTAACCCGGAAAAACAAAGAGCAATACCGCCTGGCAAAGAATTTGAGCTGGGGCGATATAATGCAATATTTATAATTTTTTGTAAATTCAGTCTTGAAGGAATTTGACTCAGGATATACAATTTATGCTATATACTACTATTCCAGGTTTTTTGGAGTTTGTATGACTGGATGGTCATCATCTCATGGAGGGAAATAAACCTGGCTTTTATACATTATTTTTTAATTAAAGGTGGAATGAACAATTGGAATCAAATTTGAAAAAGAAGTACGGTTTATTTACTGCTATAGCTATGGTAGTAGGAATTGTTATCGGAAGCGGCGTATTTTTCAAGGCTGAAAAGGTGCTGACTGCAACAGGAGGCAATCTGCCATTGGGCATCCTGGCATGGATTATCGGAGGTGCGATTATGGTCGTATGCTCATACGCATTTTCAATAATGGCCACCAGGTACGAATATGTCAACGGTATTGTAGACTATGCAGAGGTCTCCCTGGGCAAAAAATACGGCTACTATGTAGGGTGGTTTATGTCGATAATATACTACCCCACTCTGACAGGAGCATTGGCCTGGGTCTCTGCCCGGTACACCTGCGTTCTGTTCGGCTTTTCAATTGTCGGACCTGAGGCTATGGCGATTACAGGGTTTTATCTGGTGGCAAGTTATGCAATAAATGCCTTATCCCCGGTGCTTGCAGGGAAATTCCAGGTAACTACAACCACAATCAAGCTGATTCCGCTCTATCTTATGGCTGTAATAGGAACAATTGTGGGCTTGATTACCGGAATGACTGTTGAAAACTTTACCACTGCCGTTTCTCAGGTTAGCACGGGTAATGCGCTGTTTACTGCTGTTACAGCAACTGCTTTTGCTTATGAAGGTTGGATTATTGCAACCTCAATAAATGCTGAATTAAAAGATTCAAAGAAGAACCTTCCCAAAGCCCTTGTTATTGGTTCGTTAATTATTATTGCTACATACATTCTTTACTATATCGGCCTGTCGGGAGCAGTAAGCAATTCGGTTTTAATGGAGAACGGTGAAAAAGGTGCCAAACTGGCCTTCGAGACAGTATTCACAAAGGTCGGCGGAACAGCACTTTTCGTGTTTGTTGTAATTTCCTGCCTGGGCACTTTAAACGGCCTTATGTTGGGCTGCACCCGTGGTGTATATGCTTTGGCTGTACGTAATGTGGGTCCCTTACCGGACACTTTCAAACAGGTTGATAAAGTGACAAATATGCCAACCAATTCATCAATACTTGGCTTGCTTTTATGTGGCATATGGCTGTTGTATTTTTACGGTGCACAGCTTACGGCATCACCATGGTTTGGGGTTTTTAGCTTCGATACGACGGAGCTGCCCATTATTACAATCTATGCAGCATACATTCCGATTTTTATAATGTTGATGAAAAAAGAAAAGGATCTTACGGCATTTCAACGATTTGTTGCACCGGTGCTGGCAATCTTGGGATGCCTGTTCATGGTGGTTGCTGCATGTTTTGCTCATCGTATGGCAGCTGTATGGTACCTCATAACATTTGTAGTAGTAATGCTGATTGGCGTATTATTCAGCAAGGCAAGTCACAGGGAGGAAATATAAAAATTGTTTCCAATCCGAAAAGCCGGGTATATAAAATTATATATTTATTTTAAAATTGGAAAGGGGTAGTATATATGAAAGCAAAAGTAGCTTTTTATCAATGTGGGATTTGCGGAAACATGGTTGGCCTGATAAAAGACGGAGGAGGGCAACTTGTTTGCTGCGGGCAGCCCATGAATAAGCTTGAGGCCAACACTGTGGATGCGTCCAGGGAGAAGCATGTTCCGGTTGCCGTACGTAAAGATGGTAAAATATATGTGGATGTAGGCTCTGTTTTGCATCCAATGACGAAGGAGCATTATATTGAATGGATTGCTGTAGTATCTGATGATGGAACTGAAAGAATTTCCCTTGCTCCCGGTAATGAACCAAAGGCTGTTTTTTGCGATAGAAAGAATGCTGAAGTATATGCATACTGCAACCTCCATGGCTTATGGAAGTCAGTAATTGAATAATGACTTTTTGTGAATTGAATTACCCGGAAAACAATAAACAATAAAAGAGATCAGGTGTATTGGGGAATTTGTTGAATTTGCCCAAACCCGGTACTAAGAAGTATACTAAAGGCGTTGTCCCGTATGGATGCGCCTTTTTAGTTTGCGTCGGATTCTTAGCTATAAATAAGGCTTGACCATATCTTTTAGATATGTTATCATTCATCAGTTACTTTTTTTAAACCGGGACAACCGGAAAAGAAGATATTAAACTTTAAGATCAGGGGGAAATTATGGGAATTGCGGAATTGTTCATGGTGGCTGTCGGATTGTCTATGGATGCTTTTGCTGTAGCTATGTGCAAAGGGCTTTGCATGAAAAAAAAGATGAATTATAATTTTCCCATAATCATTGCAGCTTTTTTTGGCGGGTTCCAGGCAATTATGCCTTTTTTGGGCTGGGTGCTTGGCAAAAGGTTTGAGGTTTATATTACTCGCTACGACCACTGGGTGGCTTTTGTCCTGCTGGGATTCATCGGTGGAAAAATGCTGCTTGAAGCTTTTGGCAAAGACGATGAGTCAGCCTGTGCCTGCGAAGAAGTCGAGCGTATCAATATAAAGGAGCTTTTTGTTCTTGCGGTTGCAACAAGTATTGACGCTCTTGCAGTCGGTATTACTTTCGCATTTCTGCAAGTATCAATCATACCTTCGGTTTTGCTGATCGGTCTTACAACATTTGTTATTTCCCTGTCGGGAGTTTTTCTTGGAAACAAATTCGGTACAAAATTCAAGTCCAGGGCAGAGGTTGCAGGTGGCTTGATCCTTGTTTTCATCGGAGTAAAAATTCTGCTTGAGCATTCCAATATATTGGGATAATTTATGGCTGCGGTTCCCACCCTTTGCATACGTCAACCCATGCAAGGCTTTTTGAGTACCTTTCCAATTCCTCCAGTGTAAGTTCAATTGCGCTGTTGCTGCTGCCGCATGCAGGAAAAACCGTACCAAAGCGTTTTAACGATACATCAAGATATACCCTTACGCTTTCATTCACTGCAAAGGGGCATACGCCTCCAACTTCGTGGCCTGTAAGTTCCTTAACCTCGTCAGGGGTAAGCATTCTTGCCTTTGTTTTAAAAAAAGCCTTGAATTTGGAATTATCAATTTTTGCATCCCCTGCTGCAACAATTAAAATGCAGCCGTCCTCCTCAGCTTTGAATGATATTGATTTTGCTATGCGTTCCGGTTTGCAATTGAGAGCCTGTGCTGCCAGCTCAACTGTTGCGCTGGACACATCAAATTCCAGAACCTTTTTGTCTGCATTCCATTGCTTCAAATATTCTCGAACCTTGTCAACTGACATTTATAAGACTCCTTTGTACTTGAGCAATCTACTCTTTAGGTATTTTTTCTTTGTGGGCAGAGTTGCAATTAGCCCTGCCGGTCATTTTATACTCAATTATCGTTCTGTTTCTTCTCGAAAAACCTGTTTTTTATAAAAAGTGCTGCTGCAACGAGGGCAATTAATGCAAATACAACTATAGCCACCATTTTATAGAGATCCACATAGGTTATGATTGTTTCCCATGCATCTTTTGCAAACCTTCCAAGGAAAACAAGCACCATGTTCCATATAAATGTACCGACAACAGTGAGGAATAAAAACACGCTCAAATCCATTCGGGCTATTCCTGCCGGTACAGAAATAAGACTTCTGACTATGGGAACAAATCTGCAAAGGAATACTGCCTTGTTGCCATGCTTGTTGAACCACTTTTCAGCTTTTCTTACATCTTCTTTTTTCAAACGCAGAATTTTGCCGAGTTTACTGTCAAACAGCCGTTCAAGCCGTTCTGTATTCAGTATGCGGCTTATAGTGTACAAAACAATTGCACCTAAGACAGATCCCAGGGTGGCGAATATTATTACTCCCCATACGTTAAGAGAAGTTATTGTAGTCAGGAATCCTCCAAATGTAAGGATAACCTCTGAGGGTATGGGCGGAAATATGTTTTCGATGGCGATAAGCAGCATGATGCCGATATATCCGAATTGATTGATAATCTCCAGAATTATTTCTTTCATACTCTTCCTCCAAATCATTATTCCCCTGAAAAAATATGCCGTGAATTACCATAGTATAGCATGATTAGGGACTTCTGTAAAGTGCGGCTCGTTTGATTTGTAATGTTCCAATGTAAGTAACATTATATGAATGAAAAGTATGCAGAACAATAACAAGGCTCTTATTTTGAGAAAACCAACGGTTCGCTTCATGCAGAAATGCTACCGCTTTTTACTCGCCATCCGTGGCTCGAAAAAGCTAAAAAAACATCCTGTTTTTTTCACGCATTTTTGCATTCAGCTCACCTGGTTTTCTGACAAAATAAAGCCATTTGTTATTGTTCTGCATACTTTTCATTCATTTTGGCTACTCCATTACCTCTGCATATTTTTCATTCATAGCAGTTTTAATAAAGCTTGCATGAGAATATATTTCTTGCAGGTTGTTGCAATGTGTGATAAAATAATATTAAGGTATTGCCAAATATTTTAATGAAGCTGGATAATGGCTTCATCCAAAGAAAAAGGATGCTTTCTTACAGTCGCAGAATTATTGCGTACCGTAAGAAAGCTTCTTTTTTAGTGTTCAGTGCCGGTTTTTTCAGGAAGTTTGAGTTGCCGAAAGTCAACAAATTTGCAGACAGTAACTCGAAAATTGCTGCAAAGCTGCCCGGACACCGGATAAAAACTTCTGCAGAACACCGTTGATGGAAGATTGCCAATGTTTGTCCACCTGTTTCAAGTCTATAATTTCTAAAAAAAGTGATTCCTCACAGCCTCGAATGACTTTTGGCAGTATCTTGATTTTACCTGAATTTTACTTTATTATGATAATATCCTGAAACACTTGCCAAAGTCCGGGGAAGGGATGCTGTATAAAATTTTTTTATAAGCAAAAAATTGTTGTATATAGGTGGTTTTAATTATGGATTATGGTTTTGTCAAAGTTGCAGCAGCAGTGCCTGAGCTTAGGGTTGCCGAATGCAAATTTAATACAGAGAAAATTATTGAACTGATCAGCGTGGCTGAAGAAAAGGAAATGCAGTTTGTCTGTTTACCCGAGCTATCGATAACCGGATATACATGTGGTGACCTCTTTTTTCAGGAAAGATTGATTTCCGAAGCCTATAACTGCCTTAAGAAGATATTGGAGAAAACCTGCGGTTACCGTGTTGTAATTATGCTGGGGATGCCTGTAACACATCAGAACAAGATATATAATTGTGGTGTTGTAATCCAGTCAGGAGCAATTCTTGGAGTTGTCCCCAAAATATTCATACCCAATTACAGTGAATTTTACGAGCAGAGATGGTTTAAAAGCGGCCTTGGAACAACCGGGCAGACTGTTGAGCTTTTTGGTGTTTCTGTACCCTTTGGGGAGGACCTGCTATTTTGTGACAAGTCTAATCCCGAAATTTGCTTTGGCATAGAAATATGTGAAGACCTTTGGACTGCTATTCCACCAAGTTCCCGTCAATCCCTTGAGGGAGCAGTATTGACATTCAATCTTTCAGCCAGCAATGAATTTGTGGGTAAAAGCGAATACAGGAGAAAGCTGGTTGAGCAGCAGTCTGCAAGATGTTTCTCAGGATATTTATATGTGTCCTCAGGTGTCTTTGAATCGACAACCGATACGGTTTTTGGAGGACATGCAATTATTGCAGAGAACGGAAGTATAATAACTGAATCGGAAAGATTTCAGGATAAAAGTCAACTTGTAACATGTGAAATCGATATTCAAAAACTTATTGCTGAAAGAAGAAAAAACACCACTTTTGGAAGATGCCAGGAGAACTTTAGATACCGCAAGGCATTCTTTGACATAAGAAAAGTTGATATAACCACGCTGGAAAGAAAAGTTGAAGCCCATCCCTTTATTCCACACGACGCAAGTGCCAGATATGAGCGCTGCAGAGAGATTTTCAACATACAGACATGGGCTTTGATTAAAAGAATGAGACATGTTGGAGCAAACAAGGCAGTTATTGATATTTCAGGAGGACTTGATTCGACTCTTGCATTGCTTGTGACAGTCAATGCATTTGATTTAATGGGTCTTCCCAGAAGCAATATTTATGCGGTTACAATGCCGGGGTTTGGAACAACGGGGGTAACCTATAATAATGCAATGAAGTTAATGGAGAGCCTCGGTGTTGATATTCATGAGATCAACATTAAAGGTGCATGCCTGAAACATTTTGAAGATATAGGGCACGACCCTGCCATACATGATACAACTTATGAGAATGTGCAGGCCAGGGAGCGCACTCAGATCAAAATGGATATAGCAAACAAAATCGGCGGCCTGGCTATTGGAACGGGAGACTTGTCGGAACTGGCATTGGGATGGTGTACGTATAACGGAGACCACATGTCAATGTACGCTGTGAACACTGGTGTACCTAAAACCCTTGTAAGGCATATGGTCCAGTGGGTGGCAAATAATACCGAAAACAATGATATCCGGGAGGTTTTATTTAAAATATCAGACACTCCGATTACACCTGAGCTTCTGCCTCCTGATTCAAAGGGGGGAATCAATCAGAAAACAGAAGACATTGTGGGTCCTTATGAACTCCATGATTTTTTCCTCTACCATATGTTGAAATACGGAGCTCCACCTGAAAAAATACTATTTCTTGCAAAGCTGGCGTTCAAAGACAAGTATGATGATAAAACAATTCAAAAATGGCTGAAGGTTTTTTATAAAAGGTTTTTCAGCCAGCAATACAAAAGATCCTGTTTGCCTGACGGTCCAAAGGTCGGTTCAATCAGCCTTTCACCCAGGGGAGACTGGAGAATGCCCAGCGACGCCATGGCTGATTTATGGCTTTCCGAACTGGAATAACCGAGATTATTATATAAGTAACTACTACGCAAAAAGTATATAAATTGAACTTCACATAAAATGTATGTTGTTAAAACGATTCCAATGCATGAAGAAATTTAAGAGGAGAGGGATGTTGTAAATGCAAAATTTGAAGTTTGATTATAGCAGAGCAAGCGCATTTATAAGTGACCGGGAGTATGGATGTTACCGGGAATTTGTCAAAAAGGCCCATGAGATGCTTCACAGCAAAACAGGGCAGGGGAGTGAGTTCACCGGGTGGATTAATTTACCGGAGAAGTATGACCGCTCTGAATTTGAAAGGATTAAGGCAGCTTCTGAAAAAATCAAATCAGAATCCGAAGCCTTTGTTGTTATTGGCATAGGGGGCTCTTATCTTGGTGCAAGGGCGGCAACAGAAATGCTCACCCACAGTTTCAACAACAAGCTGTCCAAAGACAGGAGAAAAGGGCCTGAAGTGTATTTTGCAGGCAACAACTTAAGTTCAGCATATATTGAGGATTTGTTTGATATTTTGGAGGGCAGGGATATTTCCGTCAATGTTATCTCCAAATCCGGAACGACTACCGAACCGGCTATAGCTTTCAGATTTTTTAAAAAGTACATGGAACAAAAATACGGGAAAGAGAAAGCTGCAAAAAGAATATACGCAACTACAGACAAGTCAAAGGGTGCCCTTCTGAAGTTGGCCAGGGAAGAGGGCTACGAAACCTTTACCATACCTGACGATGTAGGGGGAAGATATTCGGTACTCACCCCGGCAGGGCTTCTTCCTATTGCTGTTGCCGGATTGGATATTGAAAAAATCATGGATGGAGCGGAAGATGCGTGCAAGTTTTATGAGAATCCGGAGTTGATGGAAAATGACTGCTACAAGTATGCTGTAGCAAGAAATATATTGTACGGCAAGAATAAAATAATTGAGATTCTGGTAAGTTATGAGCCTGCATTGCACTATTTTGCCGAGTGGTGGAAGCAGCTGTTTGGTGAAAGCGAAGGAAAGGACAAGAAAGGCATTTTCCCGGCAAGTGTGGACTTCACTACTGACCTGCATTCACTGGGGCAATATATTCAGGATGGCATAAGGAATATTTTTGAAACAGTTGTCAATGTGGAAAACAGCAAGAGGACTTTAAAGATAGATAAAGAAGATGTTGATTTGGACGGACTCAATTACCTGGCAGGAAAAAGCGTTGATTATGTCAACAAGATGGCCATGGAGGGTACGATAAAGGCCCATACCGACGGAGGAGTGCCAAACCTTGTACTTAATGTGCCAGAACTTACCGAGTACTACTTTGGCAACATGGTTTATTTCTTTGAAAAGGCTTGTGCCATAAGTGGTTATTTGTTGGGCGTAAATCCCTTTGATCAGCCGGGGGTTGAACAGTACAAGAAAAACATGTTTGAATTGCTTGGAAAGCACTGATGAAAGGAGGAACTGCGCAATCTTTTGGGTTTGTGCAGCAGTTACGGGATGATTAATGTAAATTACAATGAGCTTTTACCGAAGGTTGTTGAAAAATTAGGCTCAGGGGGATTATTTCTCACATCTGGAACAGAAAGACCCAATACCATGGTAATAGGCTGGGGTAGTGTAGGAATATACTGGAACAAGCCGGTATTTATCGTTCCTGTCAGGTTATCCCGCTTTACCCACGGGTTGATTGAAGAAGCAGGCGAGTTCACGGTGAGTGTGCCCTTTGGAGACATGAAAGCCGAGTTGGCATTTTGCGGTACGAAGTCCGGCAGGGATGTGGATAAATTCCGGGAATTGAACCTGACGCCTGTTCCGGGGCAAAAGGTGAAGGTGCCGGTTATCGGTGAATGTGACCTGTTTTATGAATGCAAGGTTATATATAAGCAAACCATGAATATCGACATCCTTGAGGATGTATCAAGAAACAGGTTTTACAAGTCCGGGGACCCTCATACCATGTACTACGGGGAGATAATTGCCTGTTACAAAAAATAATGGTTAAGGTGAAACGGTTTGGTTGCGGGCTGGGCGGTTGTTTATGGTAATTGGTATACCGTAACTTCAGGCCGGGATAAAAACCTGAGGGGAAATACAACATTGCCCAGCCCCCTGTTAATGTAAATATTTATGCCGTTTACCTTGTGGAGCCCTTTTCGTATTCCCATTTTGCACAATTTATCGTCCCGAAGGGTTTTGAATTCGAGAGAAAAAGGAGTCCAGATCTGTCCACCGTGAAAATGACCGCACATGAACAAGTCCACCTTCTGTTTAGGCAGTGCAAGTACCAAATCCGGGTTATGGGAGAAGGCTATGTTCATGAATGCATCCTTTGAACACCGGTCAAAGGGGGTGGAAAGGTCAATGCATCCGGCTTTGAAATCCGAAAAACCGATAATGTTGTATTTATGCCTTCCTTTCACAATAGTTATGCAGTTATTTTCAAGAACTGTGGCACCGGCTTTTTCAATTTGACCGACAAAGCTTTTCAGCCCGTTTTGATTGTATTGAAATGTACGCCAATCATGGTTTCCAAGACACAGGAATATTGGAACGCCTGTCTTTAAACCTTCAAGAAAGCTGATAAAATCCGGTATGTGACGGGGGTGGTCAATATAATCCCCTGTTATTATCAAAAGGTCAGGCATTTCTTTAAGAATGAGTTTTTTTACTTTTTCGGGGGAAACTCTCAGCAAATTTATATGAATATCAGACAACTGCATTATTTTAAGTCCGCTTTTACTCTTGGAAAGCTCAATTCTTTCAAGCTTTGGATTTCTTGCTTCATAGCACATGTATGAAATAAGCAAAAGGATAACAGTTGCTGCAATATATGCAATATATATGTAAGTCATTAGTCCTCCTGGATTCTAGAGTTATACAATATATATTACACTATTACCATCAAATCTATCAAGAACGGTTGCTATTAATTGAAGACAAGAAATTTAAGTGAATTTGATAAATGTCACGGGAAAATGAGCATTACAAAGATTACAAAGCATTTTACAGGGTCTTTTCCAAAACTGACTGTATAAGGAACAGTTTATAAATTTGAATGTAAATTAAAAGTCAAACCTTTTGCTTTGGCTTCCTTTACAAGGTAATCGTATCTCAACTGGCATGAGTTGATTTCATGTATGGCGCTTTCTGTAAGTTTTGGGTCTGTGGCATAGTTGAACATAGTGTTTGCACATTCCAATTGCATGGCAACCTTTCGTATTTCCTCCAGAAGCGCTTTGTGCTCGCTGGGGATTGCATCCTGTACTTTTACTTTATTAAATTTGGTTGGTTTCTTCAAAGTCATGTAAAACGTTCCTTTCGCCGAAGGCAAGTTTCATTTTGTCCGGAGTGCCGGCCGGGATTCTTACCGGCAGTTCTGTCCGGATTTATTCCGGAAGAAGGTATGAGAAAGTCTTTATATATAAATATTAAAATCACAAAAAAAAGATGACATTTTGAGAGAATAACAAGTAGATTCAAGGTTTCGGGGAAAAAGAGTATTTCCCATTGCAGGTGGCGGAAATTATCAAAGATGTCCGGGTTTAATACCGCCAGGTGGGTCCAGAGCTTGACCTGCTCATACAGGTAAGGGGTTTTAATCCAAATTCCTGATTGCCTGCAAGCCGGATGCCATTATTTGCAATAAACGGCTGCCTGCTGAGTTAATGTCATCAAAAAAAAGAATTTGGAAGCTTGAAAACCTGAAAAAAGTATGTAAGAATATTAATTATAAATTTCTATAGGTGGTGATATTATGAAAGCAGCAGTTTTTAAAGGTAAAGGAATAATTGAAGTCGAAGAAGTTGAAAAACCGGTTTGTGGCGAAAATGATGTATTGTTAAAAGTAATGGCTGGTGGTGTTTGCGGTACTGATGTACATATTTTCGAAGGTTCGGAAGGAGCTACACCCGTTCAACCACCTATTGTTCTGGGACATGAGTTTTCCGGAATTGTTGAAGAGGTAGGTTCTTCAGTAAAAGGGTTCAAGGTAGGAGACAGGGTAACAGTGGACCCCAACAACATGTGTGGTAGTTGTTGGTTCTGCTTAAACGCCAAGGGACACTTCTGCGAGAATATGATATGCTATGGTACCAAAGTTAACGGAGGATTTGCACAATATTGCGCAGTACATTACAAACAGTTGTACCGGTTGGAAGACCATGTATCATTCGAGGAAGGCGCTTTCTGTGAACCCGTTGCTTGTTGTCTTCATGGCATTGATAACTGTGAAATCAAGACATCGGATACAGTTATGGTTATAGGCGGAGGACCGATAGGGCTTATTATGGTTCAGCTTGCTAAAATGAGCGGGGCAGCCCAGGTAGTTTTACTGGAACCGGTGGAAGAAAAAAGAGCATTAGGTGTTTCAGTTGGTG
>DUMO01000048.1 GCA_012839865.1 Clostridiaceae bacterium | reverse complement strand
TCCTTGCATACCTCGTAGCGGATGATGCTGCTTCCTCCATCGTCGGCAGGCGCACTCCAGCTGATTTTCACCTCACCGTTGCCGGGCATGGCAGTTAAATTAAGCGGTTTGGAAGGTACAACAGGTACGGCTTCATACGCCTGCCATCTCAGGAAGGGATAGCCATCATTATCACTGCCATTAATCCCCCATACACCGGCAAAATCCCAATTCTCATAGGTTGCCCGCTGCTTCATTTCGGCAGTGTTTTTCCCTGTACCACCAGCTGATTGTCCCTGCTGTGATGTGCTGGCATCCCAGTAGCTATCGGTAATGATACCACTAGGATGACTGTATCCAACCAGACCACCGATATAAGAGGATCCGGTGACTCTTCCTGTTGAATAACAATTGATAATAGAGCCAACATCGCCATTAGACCCGACAAGGCCCCCAATATCTTCCTGGCCGGATACATCTCCCCTTGCATAGGAATTGCTGATTGAACCTCTGTTCAATCCTACCAATCCGCCAACAATGGTGTAACTGAAAATTCCTGTTTCGGTACCTGTCGCGTTACCGGCAGCGTAACATTCATCAATAATAGTTCCGTCATTATTATATCCGACAAGACCTCCGACATAACTCAAACCCTGGACTGAGCCCACCGCAGAGGATTCGGTAATGATGCCATAATTTGATGCCACCAGGCCGCCTGCATAAGAACTACTACTGGTTACAACCGCATCGGCATGGCAGTTGGAGATTGTATCAAAATTTTCGCCTACTAACCCACCAACAGAGCCGCCCCAGACATCTGTTACAGTACCCTCTACCCGGGATTCGCTTATCGTACCGTGGTTAACCCCAACCAGGCCACCGGTTTCACCTCTGCCGGTTACATTGCCTGTGACCCAAACATTGGAAACTGCACCCTCATTCCAACCCACCAGGCTGCCGACATCAGTACTTCCACGTATACTAACGTTCTCCAGTAAAACCTCCAGGGACCGAACCGCCGCCGGTGACAAAGGCTCCGTTGCCGTATGCTAATCCCGTCAATTGACCAACAGCGCTTGAAAGGAGGCTTGTATTCCAAGTCTTGCCGTTGGTTGATTTGCAGATCAGGAGGGTGCTGTTTCCACCATAATCATAGCCATATACACAGCCAACGGCTATGAAATTGCCTTGTTCGTCAACTTCGACAGCATAGAATCTGCAATCATAATTTTTGATGTTTGAGGGGAGGGGGCAAAGCTCCCAATCGGTTCCGTTTTCAGACCACCAAATCTCTTCATTATTGCCTACAGCCACGAAGATGTCATTGCCGGTTTCCTTGTCCCTGCCTGCGACTATATCCTCAAGGGCTGCGATTCCGCTTCCGGGATAGCTTACGGTCCATGCACCACCGGAAATTTTGGAGTAAACGGAACTGCCGCCTACCGCCACAAGCCTGCCATTGCTGTAAGCAATTGCCTTCAACGCCGGCTCGAGTTGTAATGGCCCGTACTCACGGTTCCAAAAGGTATTTATTAGGTCATTGTTGCTCAATATGGTTCTGTATGTGCCTACTGCATAATATTCCCCGTCTCCGTAGGTAAAACCGTGATACCAGGGGGATGGACCGCCGGGTTCAAAGATTTCTATAAAGCTCTCTTCCCAGTGAAGTTGAGGAGGTGAAGAGGTGGTCACGGATATTCTGTTGGATTCCTCGGATTCATTACCGCTGCCGTCTACGGCTTTGACGATAAAATTATATGTGGTAGACGGAGAGATGTATCGCTCTGAACTAAGTTTAACCAGCGTATAGGTTGTGCTCTGTGTATCACCAATATATACAAAATTTTCATCCGTGTCTTCTTTTCCATAGATATTGTACCTTACGGGACCATAATCGTCAGTGGAGGGTTCCCATTGCAGGACAATTTTGCCGGAGTTTTTATATGTGCATTGGAGATTGGCGGGAGCGGTGGGAGGCTGGGTATCGGCTTCTATTGTAAATCTCCATGTGTTGCTGTCGCTGATGCCGGGATGGCCATTCCCCACCCAGTCTATAAACGCACCTTCGTCAATCAGGACATAATAGGTTTTGCCCGATTCGAGAGGAACGAACTGCAAATCGACTGTAAGACAAGTACTGCCGTTTCCATTTATGTACCAATCGTTATTAGGATAGATCGCATGTTCGAATATTGGGTCTTCCTGCCCTTCTTCATAAACGTAAAGCTTCTTTTCGGTATTGCTGCTCCCACCCCAAACCGGTTCGCTGAACTGCAGTTGGAGCATATCAACTCTTGTTTCAGGCGGGAAAGTTTCTCCATAGGCAGGATATGTACCGGTCAATTCAGGCGGGTCATCATCCGTTACGGCCAATACCAGGCTTTTATCGCCATAGGTGAGTTCCAGGCTGATTACCAACGGATCTGCCGCGTAAAGGTCAAGGTAAAGGGTTATTTCCGAAAATTCACCGGTCCTGGAACCATAGGTCATGATTTCAAACGTATTCCCCGGTGGTATGAAAGAACCTGGAACAAAATCCCATGCCTGCAATTCCAGGCGTCCATCCAATTCGACACTGCTATTGAAGCATATTATTTTATAATTTTCAGGGTTGGCTTCCTGAAAATTAAGCAGTGTACTACCCGTGCTTCCCTGCCTGTAACCGGCGTTTGAATTTACCGGACCATCTGACCATATTACAAACAAACCTTCATTATAAATATCACCATTGATATCAAATTCACCTTCTTCAAAAGAAAGACATGCATCTTCAGCAATCATGAAAGAACCGGTGCCTTTGCTTCCTCCGAAAAGCCAGAGTTCACCTCTGTCCACAGCTATATGTCCGTTGTTTACCAGGGGACGGCGCATGTATAAGTATGTACTATAATCCGTATCTATGACCAACCGGGCACCCGGATCAACGGTCAGGGTTCCTTCACCCTCGATATCCCCATTGAACCATATGAGCTCGCTTTCTTCCCCGGTTATGATGATATTGCCAGGTCCGCCGAGGGTTCCGTTTCTCAAATGGCTGATGCCTGTCAGTGTAAGATGTGCTCCCTGTTCCACTGTAACTTCACCGGAACAATCCAGTGTTACGGTTGTATCGGTGGAGATGATGACCACCTTGGATTCAGGGATGACTGCCGTATCTCCCGGACCGGGTACTCTCTTAGGCGTCCAGTTTTCGGCCTCATGCCACGAGTTATTTACTTCTCCGGTCCATGTTATGGTATCACTTTCTGAAAATGCCGGTTGAAACATTGAAAACACCAGTATGAAGCATATTACCAGTGAAATGAGTTTTTTCATTCTAACTCCCCCTCAGAAGTTTTTTTCATCTGAATGCTGCCAGCAATGGTAAATTGCTACTAGTATTCTATTATTCCGGCAGGCTGTGAAGATAGGTTGAATATGATTAAATTTAGTAAGAAAAATATTATTTTTATTGTTTTTGACTGTGCAATTTACGGTAATCTGAAGGGGAGAGACTTGTCCTTTCCCTGAAGATTCTTGCAGAATGGCCATTATAATCCATGTTGCAGGCACTGAAGGCCTGTGCAATGGTCAGATTTGTATCTAAAAGCATTTCCTTCAATTTACTTATTTTATAATTCAAATAATACTCCTGCGGCGTTAGGCCGGTATGCTTCTTGAATAGCTTGCAGAATTGCGCTTTGCTCAGGCATGCCGCCTTCGCCGTGTTGCTCAAGCTGAAAGGTTCCAGCCAATGGCTTTCTATGTAATGTTTGCCCCTGCCAATTTCTTCTCTTCCCCAATATATTTTTTTGAAGATAAAAATTGCGGCAAAATACTCCACTTCACCCTCAGCGCTAAACAAAGGGAAACAGGTTATATCCGAACTTATTGTATATATATCCCTGTCTACTACATTAAAATGTTTGATCATATCCTGATAGGGTGCATTAAAATCTTTAAGATGTACGGTTTTTCCCGTCAACACCTGTCTCAATTTATCTAAATGTCCAAGCTCCATCACGATGGGGTCCCTAAAACAATTGTAATTGTCCACATGGGATTCCACGCTTCTTATGCCTATCATATCCAGCGCAGCTTTATTGATGAATCTGGCAGTTCCGTCAATGGAAAAAACCTGAATCGGATAGGGAAAACACTCGATTACTTTGGCAAACAAATCTTGTTCTGCAGAAAGAGAATGGGGAAATTCTGCCAATATCCTATGTGTATCTTCAGGCTGACCTTTTATTGAACGACCCTCATTACTTTTTTGCATAAACATTTTACGATAGGCGGATGGTGAAAGGCCGGTTCTATCCTTAAATAGTCTGGCAGAGCTGCTGCTATAATTCATGTTGCATGCGGCAAAAGCCTGGGCGATGGTAAGGTTGCTGTCTACCAGCTTCTCTTTCAATTTGTTGAGTTTATAATTAATATAATACTCATGAGGTGTTACACCGGTATGCTTCTTAAATAGCTTGGAGAATTGTGCTTTGCTTAGGAAGACTGCCTTTGCCGTATTGCTCAAATTAAAAGGCTCCAGCCAATGGTTTTTTATGAATTCTTTCGCTTTTTCAATTTCAATCTTTCCGCGGTATACCCTTCTATTGATAAAAAATGCAACTACACATATCACCCGCTTCTCCTCATCTGTAATAGGAAAAAGCGTGATATCCTGATATACCGCCTTCACATCCAGGTCCTGTATGCCGTAACGTTTCACAATGCTTTCCAGGGGCACTTTTATATCCTGAAAAAAGACGGTTTCGCCATTAAATGCCCGCTTTAACTTCTGGAACTCATCTGTAAAAATAACATCGGGATCATTGAATATATTGTATTTCCCAACAACCAATTCCGGGCTGACATTATTATATTCAGCCAGCATAGCCCTGTTTACCATCACCGATGTCCCATCCGGAGCGTATATCTGGATGGGATAAGGGATAAACTCTAATACTTTTGCAAGCAACTCTTCTTTCCCGGGAAGCGATTGAATTGACGCTAAAATATCCTTATGCCTGTCTTCAAAATTATTCCTCATTTTTATCACCTTTTTGTACAAGTCATTATAAGGTTTTCCTGCGTCCTTGGGGGTTACCCGCATATTTAATTTTTCCGCCTGGTAATCCAACCGGGTGAACAATAAAAATTACCATTATTATGATACTTGTCCTAAGAAAATTATATATAAAAATTTGAATAAAGGCTACATCCAGTATAACGGTACATAGGTAATTTTTTACTATTCATTGCTCAATTCTCAATTACGTATTTTTTCGAATATGCCTCAAAATACTTGGCGTAGGTCTCACTTTTCAGTCGTTTTACGCTGTCAAGATATTCATGTGTATCAAAAGAATCTGACTCCAACGCAATCATTGCCACGGCTATGTTGGAACAGTGGTCGGCAATACGTTCATAATTGTTCAAAATATCATTGAATACAAAACCCGAATTTAGGGAACATACGCCATCTTTCAATCTCTGCACATGATGGAGTTTCATTTCTCCGCACAGATTGTCGATAAGTTCTTCCAACGGTTCCACCTTTTCTGCAAGCTGCAAATCATTATTAAGAAAAGCGTCAAATGCCATTGTCACAATATCTGCGACAGCATTCCCCACTGTATACAGTTCATTTTTGGCGTCATCAGAAAAGACGACTTCTTTTTCATGAATTTCATTTCCAGCTTCCGCAAGATTCACCGCGTGATCGGAAATGCGTTCAAAGTCGGTAATGGTATGCAAAAACTTTCCAATGCTCTCATTTTGCTTGTCGTTCAATTCCTTAGACGTAATTTTCAAAAGATACGTACCGAGCTTGTCCTCATACCGGTCTATGATATTCTCAATTAACTGTATACGTTCATATTTCTCCTGCGAGTAACTGCGAAGCAGTTCAAATGAAAGGAATAGGTTTTCTTTTGCCTTGGTGGCCATATCATTAATCGCATCATGGCATTGCTCGATAGCAAGGGACGGATAGTTTATAAATCGTTCCTCCAACGGTAGTATCGGAAGGTCATCATCTATATTTTTGCTTCCGGAGTGAATAAGCCGGTTGGAGATGAACTCAAGCTGTCTGAAGAAAGGAAACAGGACTGCAACCACCCCAAGCCGGTATATGCTGTTGAGTGCAGCTACAGTCACCATTGTCATGGTTTCCTTAATGAAAGAAAAATTCAAAATAGTGTTGAACCCATAAAATATTGTCGCACTAAGAATTACGCCAAGCGTATTGCTGGTCAGATAAGCCAGGGCAGTACGCTTTCCATTGGTGGTTGCACCTATGGCAGATAACAAAACTGGAACGGAAGCTCCTATGCTGATGCCCATTATAAGAGGGAGCGCCATATCAAATTGAACAGTTCCTGTCATGGCCAAAGCCTGCAAAATTCCCACAGCGGCAGAAGCACTTTGCAGAATACTTGTAAAGACAATGCCCACAAGAATGCCTAAAAAAGGGTTGGATAATTCCGTAAGAATACTGATAAATTGCTTATTATCCTTTAATGGTGTTACAGCGCCACTCATAACAGACATGCCAAACATCAAAACTGCAAACCCAAGGAATACATTTCCTACATGGTTTCTAAAGCGGTCTTTTGAGAACATGCGAAGGTATATGCCAACCAATGCAGCAAGGCATGTAAACATGCTGGTAGAGAACAGCATGAGCCAACCTGAGCCAACGCCGATTCCTGACAGGCAGATAATCCAGCCGGTAATGCTGGTGCCGAAAATTGCACCAAGCACAATAGGAATTGCTTGTCTGACTGTCATAATGTTTGAATTCACAAAACCAACAACCATCACCGATGTCGCTGAGGAAGACTGAATTACCGTAGTGATTCCAGTACCAAACAGGAGACCTTTCAGTGGTGTCCCCGTGAGTTTGTAAAGTATAACTTCCAGTTTATTTCC
This sequence comes from Clostridiaceae bacterium, assembly GCA_012839865.1. Taxonomy (GTDB): domain Bacteria; phylum Bacillota; class Clostridia; order CAYPLH01; family DUMO01; genus DUMO01. Next base: position 9,435 of record DUMO01000048.1, on the reverse strand, counting down.
GGCTACCTGTTTCAAGCCTTCTCCCATCAATGCCATTCCAAACAGGAACAGGGATGCGCCGGTCAACAATTCAATTAAGTTTGAAACGTTCATATGATTTCCTTTCCTTAGTTGTCTGCTTCTCTTATATGCTTACATTATTATAATATCATGAATAACTTAACTCAATATGAAATTGGTATTGTACACTGAAAGCATTATTCTATATATCAATCATGATATTCATCAAGATTGTTATATCCATGTGAATTATATCATTTTTATATTAACGCAGGGCTGAACCGTCTGAGAGGCCATCCTCCGCATTATCTCCCACAGCATTTTTTATATTTTTTACCGCTGCTGCACGGGCATGGATCATTTCGACCCACCTTTGTGCGGGTAGCCAGGTTAATTATTTTAGTATTTGACTGGCCTACTTTAAAAGGTTCTGCCGGCAATGGCTTCAAAAATTTCTTCTCCCTCTGGAAAAGTTCATTGGGAGTATGCCCCTTTAACGCCCACTGACGGGTATTATTATTTTCCCGGCCAGAACCTGTACAAATTCAAAGGACGGAAACTCCAGCCAGCTCTGTAGATATTGTAAAATCAGCGTAGGCTTTGAATCGGAGCATGGCAAAATATTGACCTCCTTCCAAAGTCCTTTCTCCCTGTTTACCTGCCACTGTTGTCCATAGGACTTCACTCCTTCCAACGCCCTTATCAGCATTTCTTCTGTTTTCTTATCAATCTTTCCATCCATCCGTATTCACTCTTTCAAATAAAAGATAACTCGCTGCTATATATTAAAAAAGAACATTTTAATTTCGCCGGATGCGGGATAAGCCAAGCGGTTTATATCTGCAATTACTTTATCAACTTCATATAATACTTTTGTTGTTATTTTTGAGGTTTAAAAACATTATTAGTTCCTCGCTCCTACCTTTATTTCCGGTTTAAGTAGCCAGTCAATCAAATTAAGCTGGCGGATGCCGTTATGGTTAGTGTTTGCGCCAACTTCATCCAATGTTAAAAGAAATTTTGGATGATTATCTCTTATTCTTTGAAGCACATCAAGTTCTCGCCTTAACGTATTCTCATTTATAACCGATGCAGATACCTGGTAATAGACCACTCCATTGCAATCGGTGGCAACAAAATCCACTTCTTTTTCAGCCAGTTTGCCTATGCTGACTTTATACCCCCTGCGAAGCAACTCAAGAAACACAACATTTTCAAGAAGATGACCCAAATCGGAAGATTCTCCGGACAAAAGCAGATTTCTGATACCAGTATCCACTAAATAATATTTGCCTAAAGTTTTTAGATGCTGACGTCCTTTAATGTCAAAGCGCTCGGCTTTATAAAATATATAGCTGTCCGTCAGCGCTTGTAAGTAATTACCTACTGTGTTGACTGAAACCTTTCGTCCGCTCGAGTTTATTGTATCGCTGATTTTTTTTGTTGAAACAGGGCTTCCTATACTGTCAGCCAGAAATCTGATGATGCTTTCCAGCAGCGGAATGTCAGTCGTGTTCATTCGTTTCGCTACGTCCTTTATCAGGATTGTGTTGTATATGCCCTCAATATAAGGGTAAATGATACTTTCGTCGTCCCCAAGGCATGCAACATAAGGAAAGGAACCGTAGCGCAAATAATTGTTGAACTTTTCATTTTTGCTTTTGGCATTGTCGTTTATTACCTCACAGAATTCCACAAAAGAAAAGGGAAGCATATCGATTGTTACATACCGCCCTGAAAGAAACGTAGCCAATTCGCTGGACAACAGATAGGCATTGGAACCGGTGATGTGAACATCGACATTCTTTTTTATGAACAAACTATCAACCGCTTTTTCGAAACTCTTGCAGTTCTGAACCTCGTCGATAAAAACATAAGTGTATTTATCAGGACATAGTCGTTCGTTTATATAATTATATAGATGTCGATATTCGCAAAGCTGTTCGTATTCAATATCTTCAAGGTTTACGTATATTATCTGGTTATCATCAATACCAGTAGACTTAAGATAATCCATATATAAGAAAAGCAGCGTCGACTTCCCACAGCGTCTAACGCCGGTAATAACCTTTATTACCTGCTTTTCGCGAAAAGAAATCAACTTGTTAAGGTATTCTTTGCGCTGTATCATTATAACACCTTCTTTCGTTAGTGATTATAACACTTTAAGCTCTTCTTGTAAAGTTTTTTCTGTTCAATGAAAAAACTTTGCGTATTTGCATATATTTTTATTTATATAGAAAAAACTTTATATACCTAATTTTTTTCAGTTCCACCAAGCTGTATGTTTTCTTCCAGCTTATCCTCATCAACCATACCAAACCCATATGTTGTGTCATAGCCTGGTTCTCCCAAATCTTTACAGGAGCAGCTTATTATTTTCCTGAACTGTTCAGGTGTTATATTCGGGTATTCATCTATATATTTTGCCGTCAGTCCGCAAAAAGCAGCTGCACTATATGAGGTTCCGCTTACCATAATGTATTCTGAGCTTTTCCTTATAGACAAGACTTTGATATCGACTCCATATGCTACTGTCGTAACGCTTTCATTTTGCTGGGAAAAACTTGCTATATTAAAGCCTCTGTCTATAGCGCCGACACCAATAACAGTATCATAGGCAGCAGGGTAAAACACCCTTTTGCTGTCAGACAACATATCATTTCCCACTGCGGAAATCACTATGACATTTTTTGATTCAGCATATGCTATTGCTGATTCCAGTTCGTCATTTTCGGCATATATACCGGAGCTTATATTTATTATTTTACAGTCATATAAATCAACAGCATCATAAATAGCCTTGCAAATCGCCTCTACACCGCCATTTGCAGGTACACCGGAAGGACGCCTGGAATAATACATCAGAGGCACAAGATATGCATCTGGTGCATAGCTTTGTATAATTCCGGCAATTGCAGTGCCATGCCCTATTTTATCATCACAGGATGATACTTCTTCGATATAGCTTTTCCCCGGTGCAATTTTCGAATAATCCAACAACGGATTATCTTCATCAATACCTGAATCAATTATGGCAATTCTTATAACTTTTTCCTCTTCTGCTTTAACAGCCATTACCGGCATAATAAGTACAATCAGAATTAACGCAATTATTTTTTTCACTCATTTCACGATCCTTTAATATATTTCTTTATTACATGTACCATAGGACAGGGGACGGTTCTGTGTCCTATTTTGTGCCGAGACAGGGGATGGTTAAAAGTGCCGTCAGTGGAAAATAAGACACAAACCCGTCAGACTGTCTCGTCACCTGTCTCGCAATTTTGTCATAAGAACCGTCCCTTTGACATAACACGGTGTCCCCTGTCCCGGTCCCAGATAATTTTGTCATAAGAACAACCATGAAAGAGAGCTTTCACAGTAAAATACATTAAAGTATTTCAACTTTCACATTAACCATCCCCTTGACACTTGACATGCTGTTACTTAAGAGAATCAATAATTCTTAATATCAGCCTGTCAAATATCGTTGCTACTTCCGCCCGTGTCGCCTTACACAACGGATTGAAAAGGTTATTCCCCATACCTATCACAAGTCCTGTCCTTTGTGCATAATATACCGAAGCTTTAGCCCAACTGCTTATGTTGTCATGATCAGCAAAAATGGTAACTTCATTTACTTCCGGCAGGTCATATTTTGCAAATTTAACGTACCGCTCCAGCATTACACACATCTGTTCACGGGTTATTTCATCGTTTGTACCGAAATAACCGTTCCCATAGCCATGGATTATGCCATTTTGAGCAGCCCATTCAACATAAGGTGAATACCACTCTCCAGGTACAACATCATTAAAACTTGATCCCTGATATTCATCCACGTTAATACCGCGCAATCTTCCTAGCACTGTAACAAACATTGCACGGGTCATATACCCGTCGGGGTAAAACAGTTTGACGCTTATTCCTTTAAACAGGTTTTTCACAGTAGCAGACTCAATATATTCCTTTGCCCAATGGCCTGAAATGTCTGAGAATAATACATCAATCTCTTTCAGGTAATAAACCCCGTCAACCGGTGCGATGAAATACATATTTCCATCGCTTACAGCGCACATTTGAACTATTTGCTCCACTCCGTCAACCAGTGTGCATACAACCATTCTGTTCTTATTCATTCCGGCTTCCAGCGGGATATAAGACTTTTCCCCGGCCTTGATAATATTTGTATCCTCGGGGACTTCACCGGTCTTCACATATTCAAATTCAGCAATTATGGTTATATCCCTGTCGGGAATTATTACAGTTGTTTGTGCGGATTCAGGGTTTGCAATTGTTACCTGGACATCACCGGAGACTTTCCATCCTTTAAACTTATATCCTTCCGCCGGTACTGCGGATATATTCACCTCTGTGCCTGTTTCATAACTGCCCGAGCCGTATACGGTTCCATATTCCCCGGCATCCAGAGTCAATGTAACAAGTTCCTGCACTTCTTCCTCTCCGGTTGGTACTTCCGGTTCTTCGTGTTCTTCATCTTCTTCATCCCCGGTTGGTGCTTCCGGTTCTTCATCTTCTTCATCTTCTTCATCTTCATCAGTTTCATCTATATATTCAAATTCAGCGACTATGCTCACGTCACTGTCAGGCATTATAACTGTTGTCTGACTGGAAGCCGGATCGGCTATTTCAACCGAAACATCACCTAAGACTCTCCAGCGCACAAATTCATAACCTGATGAAGGTTCTGCAGTTATTGCCACCTCTGTTCCCTTGGCATAGCTGCCGGAGCCGGATACTCTGCCGCCTATGCTTGCACCAAGAGTCAGCGTATGATATTCAGAAAGAGGTTTGCTGTAGACATCTGCTCCAAATGTGGCTGATGCCGTCATAGAGGCATTTTCCGCCACCTTAAACTCCCCGGTGACGTAGCCTATGCTGTCTTTTGCAACAATAAGCATGCCATTGTCACTTACCGATGCACTTCCTTTAACTGTATGAACACTCCAGGAGACAAGCTCATAATCATTAATGACAAAGCTGCTGTTTTCCGTTTCAGCAACAAGACTGAGCTGTGCTGTTGTACTGCCTGAAGAATCAAGTTTGATATTCCTGTTTGTGTACTGCACGCCGTCAACAAAGACACTCAAGTTATTAATTTTTGACAGGCCTGAATTCATAACAACTGCTTCCCGGGTAAACCGGTTTCCTGATTTATCACTGACGGTTATTGCAATTCTATGGGAGGATACACCAGGATCAACATTAATATTGAAACTGAATACACCGTCCGGATTGATGCTGCCATTGAGCTCACTGATGCTTCGTCTGCTCACCTTGGTCTCGCCGTCCACAACAATGGTAAACCTGGCATCGTCATCGGTTATTCCGCTGATTTCGAGAGTTCCCTGAGGACTGAAAGTACTGCCGTTTATTGGAGATGACAATAAAAGCCTGGGTGGAAGCGTATCCACCTTAAAGACCTTAGATACACGGAAACTGTCTCCGTCAGCATCTTTTCCGCTTATGTTCAATGTATGCATACCTTCACCAAGTCCTGAAAGTTCTACAGAAAATTCTTTCGTCTCTGTAAAATCTCCCGAGTAATCAAAATCATCAACATACCAGCTTCCGCTTATATCAATATCAGGCGATTCTACCAGATACTCGACATCCGGAACATTGAAGGTCTCAACATCCACATTTATCTCTGCCGGATTCCCGTTTTGGTCCAGTCCCCACTGCTTTTCATCTATCAATTTAAAGGGGGTCTTCTCTGTAATGCGTATGTCGGGAGGTGTCACAGCCTTTAGATTTTCCACATTGGACAATACTTCATTACCGTATATTACATATTCAGTTAATCCATCGTCATCCTCATCAACATATTTGTAAGATTTAACACCCACCCGGTAGTTTTTACCCGCAAGCAAGCCATAAGTTTTTGGGTTATTATCCATATCAAAGCCCTGATAAGATCCGCCAACTAAAATTTGCGGCAGCACACCTTCCTCTTTGTCAAAGGCCATGTGTGTAATATCCGTTTCCACCAGGTTGCCTGCAACAATCTCATAGACACTGACCAGATACCCGTCTGCATTCGTGTCACCTTCAATATTGACATTGAAAGACAGGTCCCCTGCGTTTGTAATGATTACACCGGAGGGATCGGACGGCTGATTGTTGTTTGTATACGATATGGGGATGTCGGAAATGATAACGCCGTTAACTGCATTTTCCTGAGAGTAGACAGCCCGCAAATAATAATTGCCGCTTGCCAGACTTCCGGGAATAGTCAGCGTCTTGTTTTTACTTGCCAAATCATTACTTTCGGTAAAGGAAGCAATCAATTCTCCTGATTCATTGCCCTCAGGATCCTTTGTCAGGTAAAAGCTCAGGCTATCCAGCATGTCAAGCTGTGTACCGTCCCAGGATACATCAATTCCATTGCCGGTTAAAGTGTGGCTGATGGTTGTGACCTTAGGCAGCTCTCCCATTTCGAATAGAACAATGTCCGCAGGTACCCCGGTTGTATCAATATTCCAATTTTTATCATAATGATCGCTTTTGCTCAGCACTATTCCCAACGTACCTTTTCCTGCTTCTTCATCAAAGGTTACATTAGCGTTTGCTGTGTTCAGGTTGTTTGCAGAAACAGAATAATAATCCAGGTCAAAAGGATCGCCGGAATCATCTGTGATTGAAAATCCTGCTGCAATGGTCCTGGCTTCTTCCAGGCTTTGGGCATCAAAAGTTATTGTATATGCATATTTAACTCCGCTGTATGAACCGGCATTGACAATATGTCTTTCTTTTGCTGAATCTGAGTATACCTGGGGCATGCTTGCCATAAGCCTTGGTGTATTCGCAATATTATCGGTAATCTCAGGCATGGCGGCTACAGTGATATTATTGCCTATACTCATATACATTGTTCTGTCCGTTTCAGCGTCATAATAAACCGGAATTCCTCCCTGGCTTAATAATTCAGGGAATGTGGGCTGGGCGTTTTCGTTCTTTTTAAGTGAAATGTCAATATCAGCGCCCCAATAATACACTACAGAGAAGTTTACGGCACCTAATGCTGTCGCTGAACCCCAAATTTTTTGATTATTAAGTCCTAAATCAATACCTGCCAGTTCCAAGCCTCCAATAATAGGGATTGCACTGGGTATCTTGATTTTGCCTCTCAGGAAGCCTTCAAAGAAGCCTTTGTATTTCTCATTGTCAATTATGACAATGTATCCCTGCCCTTCAAGGATAGCATAATATGTAGCACTTACTGCTGCCATGAAATAAATATCCGGGTACCAGTCAAAGGTGAGCTGCATCTTCTTGATTATTTCAATATCTATTCCTTTTACCTTAACGCCTTCAACATTTAACCCTATACCACGAAGGCTCAGTGACAAGTCTGCACGGGCGGATAATACCTTAAACACATCAAAGGCTACCGAGAGCATCAGTTTCAGAGGCGGTATTCCATTGGATGCAAAGATGGTATCATACAACTTGTCAAAACCACCTCCGCCGCCTGTTATCCATATAACGCCAAATCCATCAATATTTATACCCGGTTCAAAACCTTCCACATAAAAATACAGTTTATCTGGAATGGGAATATTTTTATAGCTCTTCACCAATAATTCCGCTTCTAATATGATTTTTGTAAACTGACACTTGCCTTTTACCCCGAAAGACCAGTTGTTTATTGTATTTATCATCAATTTACCTGTTAATGACGGCATTGAATCCACATACGCCGGCAATGCCACATCCACTGTAAAATTTACTCCCATAAAGCCTTTTCCGCAGCCAAAAAGAACATCATCAACCAAAACACTTGCCTTTCCTTTGGTATATTCCTTTCCGGTCTGGGTTTCCTTTTTTTTGGTTTGCTCAAAATAGTGATTCCACAGACTCCTCAATTCACCTTCGGGGTCCTTTGCGAGCCAGTAAAGCTCCGTACCGGCATCAAGGGAGTTCTTTTCATCCTCTTCTTTCGCTTTCTTGGACTTGGGAATTAGAAAGCCAAGATCCAGTGCTGCTGAAAAGGACAGTACATAGCCCAATACAGAAGTTGAATCGGTCAGCTGTACAATACTTGTGTCTGTTGTGTCATACATAATTCCAAGACTGCCATATGTCATCTTGAATACCATGCCTGCCAGTGTCTGTCCCAGACCGTAAGCATTTGGCCAAATCAACGTTATAGTATTTTCGTTAAAGCCGCTCATCTTGTTTCCGCCGTTATTATATGGGACCAAACCGTACTCGGAACCGTTTTTGATTTCGGTAAGAGCTGCTTTGCCTTTCCATATGCTTGTTCTCTCAATTGATGTATACAGGCTCCCGTCAAAATCAACATAAACGGAATTTGGTACTCCGTTTTCATAGTGGTAATAAACAGAGAGTGTGCCATCTTCAAAATCAATACAGTTGTTTATTGTTACAGTGTTGTTCACTGTGCTGTTCCCGCTGCTGTCAGTAGTCTTAATGGATGTTGCTATATAACTTTTGTCATTGGAATTTGAATTTGGGTCTTCCTTTTCAACAAATTCTCCCCGGAATCGCGCTGCCGCTGGTTCTATCCATGTTATCCGTATATACCCGATATAATACTTCGCCTAAATTCCCGCGGGTTTTATAGATCCCAATATATGGCTCCTCAATGTACTCGCCGCCGCCTTCCGAATACAGGCACAGCGTTCTCATCTCATTTTCCATAATAAGCCTTACAACAAGATACTTTTCCTGCGTTGGATAGTCGTTGACGGAACGCCCCAGCGTTTTTTTCGCGCCGGCCATGGCCGAAAGAATTGTTTCAATTTGCTCAGCGTCGGTTATAACCACGCGACCGATGCTTAACCTATCGTTGAACTGTTCCATTTCCACGGTAAAAACCGACGCCGTGCCCGGAAGCTCAAGGGTCTAGGCCGGGTTTGCAGTCAGCAAAACGGCCCCGGCGGCCGCAATAATCACCGCCGCGCACACTATCCAGAACGCCGGTTTCTTGTAGTTGAGTATATTTTTCACCCTATTTTTCAATTTCGCACACCTCAAACTCTTAGCGGTTTAATTTTAACGTGCTTATGCCCACCCTCATGCCCAACGCTTTCGGCGATTGCTATGACTGGCGATCCGCCAACCGCGGGAACTGTCACTAAAATGCCGCCCCGCCCTTGAATAAGCTATGCATGCTGAAGAGGTATTCAATTTACTTTCATTCGGAAACCATGCCTTTTTCTTTAAACTCTTCCCATTTGTCTTTGCCGAAATAAGATATAATGTCTTTAGGTGAAACAAAGGAATATTGGTCTTTTGCAAGAGGGTCATGGAGCTCGTAAACACCTTGTCCCACGTTTACCAATGTCGGCATAGTATCCTTGTATTGATACAATACAAACAAATACGTTTCGCCAATTTTGATTTCAGGCATACCTTCCATTATGGGAATTCCATTTTTGGCGT
>DUMO01000047.1 GCA_012839865.1 Clostridiaceae bacterium | reverse complement strand
TTGAAATGACCCGACGGGGACGTATCTTGCTGTGGCACATGAGTCGCCCCTCACGCAGGGGCGTGGATTGAAATGGGTCTGGAGTAGGGTCTTTTACTTTTGTTATCGTGTCGCCCCTCACGCAGGGGCGTGGATTGAAATTAGTTTTGCCATTACCTCAGGATCCACAGCATCCAACGTCGCCCCTCACGCAGGGGCGTGGATTGAAATAGGCTTATTTGTAGTTACTTGACCAGTAACAATTGCGTCGCCCCTCACGCAGGGGCGTGGATTGAAATCATTAGATTTAGCTTTGAAACTGGCGGTAATGTATGGTCGCCCCTCACGCAGGGGCGTGGATTGAAATAGGTACCGCTTGCAGGCCCGGTTGATAACGGTTTTCGTCGCCCCTCACGCAGGGGCGTGGATTGAAATCACATCAGCCAGATACGCAGAGAGATAGGCACCGGTCGCCCCTCACGCAGGGGCGTGGATTGAAATTATCGACATAAAAAGTTGTTGATAGAAGCTGGTGTCGCCCCTCACGCAGGGGCGTGGATTGAAATCTTTATTATATATTTTTTGATTCTTTTATAATCGTCGCCCCTCACGCAGGGGCGTGGATTGAAATGACCCGACGGGGACGTATCTTGCTGTGGCACATGAGTCGCCCCTCACGCAGGGGCGTGGATTGAAATTTTGTTCTTTTGTGCCTAATATCTGCTGCATGAGGTCGCCCCTCACGCAGGGGCGTGGATTGAAATAGGGTATTTGTTGTTAAAATTATAATGATATTCGTCGCCCCTCACGCAGGGGCGTGGATTGAAATTGGTAGTATTGTATTTTTGAAGAGCAACAGCCACAGTCGCCCCCCCACGGAGGGATGTGGGTTGAAATACGAATTAATGTACGCATACAGGATTCGAGTTTAGATATATCAATGTCATTGAGATGTGAATAAGTATAAAACTCTTATTTAAATACATGTTGAATGTACATATCCTTCATTTAATTGAACCACAATTATTATAATGCTATAATATGATTATCTATATGAATTTTGGAAGTGGTCATTTGCTTAAATTTTATACTCCATCCGTCGGAGGTGATTCCTTGAATGCTCAAATAAATCAAAAAGAGCAATATAAGCTTAATCAGAATGTTTTTAAAAAACGCAGCATATCCGAAATAATTTCAGAAATAATAAAACTTATCAGAGGTAAATTTATCGGATTGCGCTTTAATCAATGTGGCAAATGGCTTCGCGCCGAGCGAGGAGTAAGGGTTTTGAAAAAGAACGGTGCAATAAAAATTGGAGACAAGGTGCTGTTACACCGAAATGTCAAACTAAGTGCATGGGGAACGGAAGGATTTGCAGAGATTTCAATTGGCAATAATACATATATAGGCGACAGGACGGAAATACACGCAGGCCAGAGTGTGAAGATAGGGTCAAACTGCAATATATCGTGGGATGTATGTATAATGGACAGGGATTATCACAAGCTAAACAGTGAAACTGAGGTGATAAGGCCTGTTGTCATAGAAGATGATGTTTGGATTGGATGTAATTCAATTATTTTAAAAGGTGTAACTATTGGCAAAGGTGCGGTGGTAGCTGCAGGGAGTGTTGTAACAAAGGATGTCCCGCCAGGTACACTGGTTGGAGGAAATCCAGCGAAAATTATAAAAGAAGGAGTATATTGGGCGCCATAAGGAGCGGCAGGAAAATACATATTCAGTGCGTAGGGGAAATGTGCTGCGAAAAAATTTTATGAGTATGTCAAAATGGAAAAGCAAAGAAATAAAATAACAAAGTATAAATAACAAAAGAGTGAAGCCTGGATACGAAGTCTGCCAAAGCAAAGCATCCATCAAGGGCAGAATTGCGAAACTACAACAAAACGAACTAAACAAACTGGGGGAGTTTGAACTGCCAAAGAAAAGCACTGCAAAAGCAGTCGGATTTGTAATGATACTGATGCTGATATCAAGGTCCATGTCCCTTGTCAGCAGCCTTGTATACACTACATATTTCGGTAATACACTTGAGATAAACATTTATTCATATGCAATACAATTTCCATTGATTGTTTTCAATACATTCGGTACTGCATTGGCTACGGTTATTATACCCATTTTTGCGGGATACCTTGGCAAAGGTGAAAAAAATAAGGCATTTTCTTTTGCCAATAATGTTATAAGCCTTTCTATTGCATTTACAATAATTTTAACAGTGCTTGGCTGGCTAATAGCCCCTATACTGCCGAGGTTTACAGAGTTTAAAAACAATGGTTATCAATTTACTGTGGAAGCTCTCAGAATAATGTTCCCCGTAATGATTTTTTATGCGCTAAATTATATTTTGCAAGGGATACTTCAATCTTTTGAGCGATATAACATGCCTGCCTTTGTAAGTGTTCCAAGCAGCCTTGCCGTAATTGGATATGTATTGCTTTTTGGTGGCCGGTATGGAGTAAGGGGCTTGCTGGTTGCAACATTTATTGGGTTGTCTCTTCAAGGGTTGGTGCTTATACCTCCGGTGTTTAAAACTGAGTATAGATACAAGCCCTCTTTTAATTTTAAAGATGATGATATAAAAAAGGCAGTTAAGCTCATGCTGCCAGTTGTTATTGGCAGTTCTGCGTACCAGTTCAATATGTTTTTCAATGTCACCATGGTGGCAAATTATGAAAATGCCGTAACAATAACAACTATTGTGCAAAACCTAATTCTTTATTCAGTTTTGGCTTTTGTGTATTCAATAACTGCAGTTGTTTTTCCAAGAATGACCATAATGATTGCAAGAAACAACATGGAGCAGTTTAAAACAAGCCTTAATAAAATCATAAGAACTCTATCTTTTTTTCTTATACCTGCAACTTTCGGATTTGTAGCGGTCAGGAGCCGGCTTATTGATTTTCTTGTCGGATGGGGAAAGATTACCCGGAACGAAGTGGATTTTGCCGCTATTATGCTTGCGCTGTATGCAATAGGCATTTTGGGCATAGGCATTAAAGAGGTCGTTGACCGTGCATTTTACTCCATGAACAACACCCGCATGCCGGCATATAATGGTTTGATAATTATGATTGCCAATGTTGCTGCAGTTTTGTCTTTACAGCCGTTTTTAGGTGTTTATGCAATACCTTTGGGATATTCGGTTTCTATTTTGATTGGCGCAGTGTCAATTTTATACATGATCAGAAAGAGGATTGGAGCCTTTGGAGCAGGCAAGATATTGCAGTCGCTCTTTAAAAATGTGTTTGCCAGTATTATAATGCTGATTGTGGTTGTGGTATTTAATATTTTACTTAATGGAATCAGCATTGGGTATACTATAATTGATAAAGCTGCCAAGCTGATTATTCCTTCTTTTGTCGGCGCAGCAGCATTTTTTGGTGTGGCTTATATTCTGAAAACTGAAGAAGCAAGGGATATTGCAGGCAATATTGCCAAGAGGGTTGGAGTATTGCTTGGTAAAGTTGAATGAATTATAGCTTGTTTCCATAATATCACGATTACTTGCCATGTGGCTTGAAAAGGTAGGGTGAATTGCGGAGGTTTTATGAAAAAAATAATATATTATATCTGTCTTTTTCTATATTATTTTATAGCCCGGCACCTGCCCGGCTCTGACTTGCCCTACAGCTTTGGTTCAAAACAAATAAGGGGATTTTTGTGCAGGAGAATTTTCCGCAAGGCGGGAAGGAATATTAATATTGAACATGGAGTTTTTTTTGCGTCAGGGATGGATATCGAAATAGGCGACAATTCGGGACTTGGGCTTAATGCACGGGTGACAGGGCCTCTTAAAATAGGAAATGATGTAATGATGGGGCCTGATGTTATGATATTTACGCAAAATCATAAGAATGACAGGCTGGATATACCAATGAGGCTTCAGACCGCGCCTAAAGAGGGTGTGGTAATTGAAGACGATGTTTGGATTGCTGCCAGGGTGATTATACTGCCCGGTATAACAATTCATAAGGGTGCAATTGTAGGAGCGGGGGCTGTAGTGACAAAGGATGTTCCGCCTTATGCTGTAGTAGGGGGAAACCCTGCCAGAGTTATAAAGTATAGGAATGAGACTCCGGGGAAGCGCGAAACGGAGAGTAATGCGAAGGAATGAAAAAAGTACCCACACTGGAGGTGTTTATTTGATAAAAGTACTGTATCTTCTCAATCATGCCGGCAAAGCAGGAACAGAAAGATATTTGCAGTCACTGGTGGAGAAACTTGACGGAAATAAAATCAAGGCTTATTTTGCATACAATGAAAAAGGTCTCTTGGTGGACAACCTTAAAAATCTGGGTGTGGAGACTTACAGAATTGGGATGCGTCATCCCTTTGACATCCCGGCCATTATGAAGCTGAGCGCTTTGTGCAAAAAGCTTGATATAGATATCATACATACACAATACTTGAGGGAAAACTATATTGCTCTATTGTCACGTATTTTCAATCCCAAAGCAAGGGTGATATGGACCAATCATTTTATTTTACCTAATAATATGGTACTTAGGGTTTGTAATAGAATATTGACCAAACTGCAGTCTGGGATAATTGCCGTGTGCAACAAAGGAAAAGACATGATGATTAAAAACGGCAATGACGGGCGCAAGATTAAAGTTATTTTTAACGGAGTTGACCCGAGTTTCTGGGGTGTTCCTGTAGAGTCGAGTATTAGAAGTGAATTCAATTTATCCCGGGACACATTCATTCTTCTTTGTGGCTCAAGGTTTGCTTATGATAAAGGGCATGAATTTTTGATAAACTCCATAAACGAACTTAAGAAAATTGCCAAAAGGAAGTTTGTGTTGATATTGGCAAACGACGGCCCTTTATTGGAGGACCGCAAACAGCAGGTAAAGGATTTGAAACTCGAAAATGAAATAATATTTGCCGGGTTTAGAAAAGACGTTAAAAATCTCTATGCCGGGGCGGATCTGTATGTAAATTCTTCCTGGCATGAAGCTCTTAGCATGGCAATTATAGAAGTGCTGGCGGCAGGAGTTCCGGTGATTGCTACAGACATGGGCGGCAATGCTGATATTATAAATGATAAAACAAATTGCGGAATACTCGTGGAGTATAATGATGCAAAGGGGATGGCGGAAGCAATAAACAAAGTTATGGAAGATGATGCTTTAAGGGAGGAGCTAAAAAAGAATGCCCTCAATGCAGTAAAGAATGTATTTAATCTTGAAAAAACTGTAAGTGAAACATATAATGTTTACAAAGCATGTTTAGAGACGGAGCTAAGTGTATAGTAGAAACACGGTAGGTTGAAGAAGCATGGAAGATGAAACAGGAAAAAGCATTGGATAAATAGAAAAGAGTAGAGAGCGGAAAGCAGAAAGCAGAAAGCAAAGACCAAAGAGCAAAGAGCAATATCATAGCCTTAGATATGGAGAGAAATCTGCAATAACTGTTGCGGTTAAGAATGGATAAAAAAACTTATCGAAAATTGTCGTAAAGGGGAAAAGGAGTCGAGGGACTGGTGGATAAAAAAGCAAACTGGTTTGCAAAGGCATCGGATAAAATAAAAAGCAGTGTCTTTGAGAACAGAGCATGGAAATTTATAAAAAGGCCGGGGGTTATGACCGTCCAGTGGGAAAACAGCAATACAGCAAATGCATTGGATACTGTCTTGAATTTCCCGGGAAAAATTATTCGGAATATTTTTGACAAGACACCTGAGATTTTTGAAAGCAGTCTTTTTTTCAAATTGATAAAATTTGCTTCGGACAATCTTTACATACTGATGGCATTATTCCTGGCAATTGCAGCAGTCATACCCCATTTACAATGGTCAAACGGATTTACGGTTATAGCGTCAATTGCCCTTTTGTTTTTACATATAATCAAATCTGCCATATTCAAAGATGAAGGATTTAATATACGTGCTATTGATCCAACGTTCCTTATATATGGTTTGATTACGTTGCTTGCAGCGGTTGCTTCAACATTTGCGGCAGCAAGCACCCTTGAGTTTATAAAATACCACCTGCCCTGCTATATTTTTGTAGTTCTGATTGTCAGCAACATCAACTCCAAAGAAAAATTGGGGACATTTTTAACTATATTTTTAGTTGGAGTATCTATTAGCGGGATTTATGGAATTATTCAATATATAAACGGTATACCGGTAGACCCAAGCCAGGTTGACCTTTCAGTTTTTGAAAACCCGGTGGGGAGAGTCTATTCCACCATGCATAATGCAAACAGTTACGCAGAAGCATTAATGCTGACTTTGCCGTTTTTTGCGGGCATGTTTTTTTGCAGCAAAAACCTCAAAGGGAAAATTTTTTATGCAATCATGGCAGTACCGCCATTTATAGCTTTTATGCTGACCCAGTCCCGTACAGGTTATGTATCATTGGCTGTTGCTGTTGTGGTATTTTTGTTTTTTAAGAACAGAAAACTGATTCTTATTGTTATTCCGGCAGGTTTGGCAGTGATTCCATTCTTGCCTCGATTTCTCTATGAGCGGGTGCTGAGCATTTTCAGAAAAGGTTGGGATACTACCGTTGGTGCCAGAAAAATCGTTTTTGAAACCGCCCTTAAAATAATTAGAGATTTTTGGCTTTCAGGCGTAGGAGTTGGAGTTACTCCATTTATTCATTATTCGTATAAGTATAAAATAGGTCTTCCGCTGCCCCACAGCCACAATGTATACCTTGAGGTATGGCTTGAAACGGGAATTATAGGTCTTATATCCTTCCTGTGGCTGAATATCAGGTTGTTTAAAAACTCAGTGCTGAATATTGCGAAAAACACCGATATATATATTAGCAACCTGTTGATTGCTGCGATTTCAGCTTTAACAGGAATACTCGTGTTTAGCCTTGCGGAGTATGTATGGTTCTACCCCAGAGTTTTGTTGTATTATTGGGTACTGGTGGGCATTATACTAAGCGGGCTGGATATAAATAAAAAGAAGGTGTCAACTGATGTTCAATTTAATGAAGAAGTTCAGAAAGACTAATATAGACCTCAGCACTTTAAAGAAAAACGATATATCTATTGTCATTCTGGATAAAAGATGGCATGATCTGTTTCAGAATATTGAAAAAAGCAGCGAGCTGACCCGCTGTGAGAATACCTTGAAGGAACTTTTAAAGAAGCAGGGAAGTCTTAATAATGAACTTACTGAAATAATCGCAAGCAAGAAAGAGTACATGAACAGGATTATTGAGTTGACTACCGCAGCCTTTGACTACAATAATGACAAGGCTAAAGATGACATGCAGTCGTATCAAAACGGGATAATACGGATTAATGAAAGGATAAAAATCATTGAAAAGGAGCTCGATGAAATTCCTGCAAGAATTAAAAAAATTAATCTAAAGCTCCTTGAGCTTACAGCAAATGAAGTTTATCAGAATATAAAAAGGGAAAGTTCCCGTATTAATGAGCTTGATGCCTTGATAGAAAAAACACGGGAAGAGCTTAAGGGATATATAAGTGAAAAGGAACAGTTGACAGACAATTTAGAGTCAGTATATTCATATTTTCATGATCTTTTAGGTCATGAGGAACTGGAGAAGCTAGATCAAATATATTTGCCAAACGCCATTTAAGGGAGGCAAGGTGGAAAATCGGATGCTTATCGTTACACCGGCGCAGATGAGTGCCATTGATAAAACCACTATAGAGGAAGTCGGAATCCCAGGAATTGTTCTGATGGAAAATGCAGCTATTAAGGTGGTCAATGAGATACAAAAGGATTTTGGACCGGTTGAAGAAAAACAGTTTTTAGTAGTTGCAGGCAAAGGAAATAACGGAGGAGATGCTTTGGCGGTAGCCAGGCATCTTTTTAACATGGGGGGCAAGGTAACGGTTTTCCTTTGCGCTTCCGCTGGAGAAATAAAGGGTGATGCAAAAACAAACCTGAAAATACTGGAAGGTATGGACATACATGTTGCGGAGGCAAATAATGAGGAAGGATACCTGAGGCTTTACGAATCTCTCAAAACAACCTCCCTTGTAGTGGATGGCATCTTCGGGACAGGCTTTCGGGGCGAGGTTGCGGGCTGGGCGAAGGAAATTATAAAGGCAATAAACAATTCAGGGAAACCTGTAGTCTCAATTGACATACCATCCGGAGTCAGCGGCGAAACAGGGGCAGTTGGCGGTGTATGTATAAATGCCCGCAAGACCGTTACATTCGGAATGATAAAGCTTGGCCTGGCAATTTACCCGGGAAGGCAACATGCAGGAGAGATGGTTGTTGCCGATATTGGCTTCCCCAAAAAAGTAATTGAGAGTTTTAATATCAAAACACGGCTCATTACCGGAGGCTATGTTGCGGGAAAACTGCCGAAGCGGTTACCCAACACAAATAAAGGTGATTACGGGAAAGTGTTTTTAGTAACGGGTTCAAAGGGGATGACAGGAGCAGGATGCCTTGCCGCGAAGGCCGCCCTGCGGACAGGTTCCGGTCTTGTTTACCTTGGAGTCCCGGAATCACTTGCGCATGTATATGGGGCAAATGTACAGGAGGCGGTATCTGTCCCGTTGAGGGAAAAGGAACAGGGTTATCCTGGCAGGGACAGCGAAGCTGAAATTGACAAGTATCTCGGACAAGCCGATGTAGTTGCTGCCGGTCCGGGACTGTCTACAAAAGGAGATGTACCTCAAATTGTCAGTCATATAATAAGCACCTGCACCAAACCTTTGGTGCTGGATGCAGATGCTTTAAATGCAATTTCAATGGATATTTCAGTTTTGGAAAAGTTAAAAGCTGGTGCGGTTTTGACCCCTCACCCGGGCGAAATGTCCCGTTTGACGGGGCTCAGCATTAAAGAAATTGAGTTGGACAGAATTAATGTGGCACGGGAGTTTTCCGCAAAATGGAATGTCCATCTGGTTCTGAAGGGTGCTGCAACGGTAGTTGCATGGCCGGATGGCAGCATCTTTATCAACAGTTCCGGAAATCCCGGCATGGCCACAGGAGGCTCCGGGGACGTGCTCGCAGGCATGATTGCTTCACTCATCGGACAGGGACTGAGTGTGGGGGATGCAGCTGTTGCAGGCGTATATCTACATGGACTGGCGGGGGATATAGGTGCTAAAATAAAAGGGCAGCATGGATTAATCGCCGGAGATATTGTGGAACATATCCCCAATGCAATGCTTGAGATTGTTCGTTGCCCGAAATAAGGATTAAAATGATTGCATTGCTTTGGCCTTGCAGTGTTCATGCCCCACCCCCACGGGGGAGAGCGGAAAGAGGGTTGGCTCAATTTCCTGCATGGGTGGAAACGGTGCTTTCCGGAAGGTACAAAGCGTCAAAAGGAAAGAATATTTGCAAATATATGTTAGGTTACGGGCAGCATATTCGGGTAATACTATATAAGTGTAGATAAATATAGACAAATAAATAAGCTGTCAACTGTGGCAAGCCTGACAGCAAACTCGTATATATAAATATAGATGAATGCAAATGAAAACCGGGGGTACTATGGAATACAAGCTAAACAGAGCATGGGCTGAAATCAATCTTGATAACATAGCCCATAATGTGAGGGAGATAAGGAGAATTACAGACAGCAAGGCCGAGATTATGGCTGCTGTAAAGGCGGATGCATACGGCCACGGTGTTTTTGAAGTTGTCAGAACGCTGATACAAAACGGCGTAAGCAGGCTGGCGGTATCGATGCTTGATGAGGCAATCCAGTTGAGGAAGGACGGTATAAAGGTTCCGATTTTGATATTGAGCTATACCGACCCGAAAAGAGCGGAGGAGATACTGGAATACAATGTTACCCAGACTGTTTTCAGCTTTGACCTTGCACAAGCCCTTTCACAGGCAGCGGTTAAAATGCAGAGGGAAGTAAGAATTCATATAAAAGTTGATACCGGCATGTCCAGAGTTGGTTTCATGCCCGGGTACAGTGCGGTGGAAAATGTAGTTGCCATCAGCAAACTGCCAGGAATAGTTGTTGAAGGGTTGTTTACGCACTTTTCATCAGCCGATGAAGAAGACGAAAGTTACACTGTAATGCAGTTTGACAGATTTTTAAGCATAATAAATGAGTTAAGCAGGATTGGCGTGCACATTCCTGTGAAGCATGCGGCAAACAGTGCGGCGACTATCAAATACCCGTATATGCACCTTGACATGGTAAGGCCGGGTATTTTGCTCTATGGACTGTACCCTTCCGGTGAGACAGACCAAACGAAGCTGGATTTGAAGCCGGCCATGACCCTCAAGGCCAATGTTATACTTGTTAAAAATGTTGAGAAAGACACCTGCATCAGTTATGGCAGGACTTTTAAGACCCAAAGGGAGAGCAGGATTGCCACTTTGCCTATCGGATATGCCGACGGGTTTTCAAGGGTCTTAAGCAACAAGGCAAGAGTTTTGGTAAATGGTGAATTTGCACCTGTAGTAGGTACGATATGCATGGATCAATGCATGATTGATGTTACCGAACTGAAGTCTGAGGTTAAAGTCGGAGATGAGGTGGTGGTGTTTGGAACACAGGGGAGCAACAAAATAACTGTTGAAGAAGTAGCATCTTTGATGGGAACAATTAATTATGAGGTCATATGCATAATTGGGAAAAGGATTCCAAGGGTTTACATAAAAAATGGCAGAGTATTAAATGTACTGAATTATCTGTTGGAGTAATTAAACTGTTGAACACCGTTCCTGAAATTTTCGCCGTTCAGTGCGAAAACCTGCATAGTGCGATTATTGTAAGCCTGGCAAACTGATTCAGAAAGTGGTCAGGGGCGTGATGATTTAGCACACTTTAGTTTGTAAACCTGTGAATTCTTTTCGAAGCGTGGTCTATGGGCATGCGGCTTCTGCACACCTGAATTCTTGCGGATCCTCATCAAATGTAAATTATTGCATGCTGAATATGGCCATTTTAGATACAAGTTTAAATTGACCCATGCATATATTGAAGATATAATGATATATACAAAGATTCTAATATATTGATTAATCTGTTTTAGCTGTTTTATCATTTTTAAGCTTCTTTTCTGGTCCATTGACGGATCGTGAAGTGGGGGGGTTAAATTGGCTCAGTTTAAGAAGATTTTGATAAGCCTGCCTGATAATTTGCTCAAGGAAGTTGACTATATGGTTTCCCTGGAGAAGACCAGTAGGAGTGAATTTGTTCGGGAAGCTATGAAATTGTATATCAGAGAGAGGAAGAAGATAGAGATCCGTAATTGGATGATGAGAGGTTATACTGAAATGGCGAGTGTAAATACTGAATTTGCAGAAATATGTTTCCGTGCAGATTGCGACCAGCTTATAAATTATGAAAAGCGACTTGGGGAGTTGGAGTAGAATTGGTAATTAAGAGAGGAGATATATATTATGCCGACTTAAGTCCAGTCATTGGATCGGAACAGGGAGGCATAAGGCCTGTTCTTATTGTTCAGAACGATATAGGCAATAAGTACAGCCCGACTGTAATAGCGGCGGCTATTACTTCACAAATTAATAAAGCAAAGTTGCCCACGCACATAGAAATCGGAGCTAAAGAATATGGATTGGCCAAAGACTCGGTAATACTTCTGGAGCAAATCAGAACAATAGACAAAAAAAGACTGAGAGAGAAAATAGGGCATTTGGACGACGAATTGATGGAAAAGGTTAATGAAGCGCTGGTTGTGAGTTTTGGCCTTGTTGAGTTATAAGTAACAAAATAAGGGGAGTACTAAAGATGAGAGTCACTAAATACATAAGATTGAAACATATTATTATTTCATTGGTTTTTTTAAGCACAATTTTCTTAATGCAAATAGTGCAGGCCGTCGGTGATCCGGGTTCCTTTGAAAACCCGCTTGTTTCAAAAGACTATGTTGACGGCAAGTTTAATGAGCTGTATGCGTTAATCAGCAGCTTATCCCAAAAGATTGATTCCCACATTTCATCACCTCATGAATCAAACGGCACTGGGTCAACTGGGGAGCAATCCGGGGAGACATCCTCCGGAGGTACCAACCCCGGAAGCGCACCGGATGAAGCAAGCCTTGGTGAAATCACTGCTCAGATTCTTTTAATGAATCAAAAAATTAATGAATTATCCAACAAATTAAATGAACTATCTGATAAATTATCAGAAGGTACATCCAGTGATTTATTGGTGGAATTAAGCAAAATCAACGCAAGGGTTGTTTCTCTTGAAAACGCTGACAGCTCTTTTGTCAGCACGTTACTTACCCAGAACAAAAGGATATCGGACATTCAGGTAACGGCTGATAAGCTGAAAACCGACATTGATGAGCTAAAGACCGCTCTTTCGGACATTGACAGCAAATTAGACAAGATTGGCACGACCGAGCCCACGAATACGAAATTTGAAATACTTGAACTAAAATCAGGACAACACCTTGTTATAGGAGCAAGCGCCGAAATGCTTCTTCGTGGTGGTTCTGCGGTAGCAGTGGGAAGCAATGCCGGTTTGGGAGGATTGGTTGACTTGACATCAGGCACGGGCAAGGATGTAATGGGAGGGGAAAATGTCCCGCTCAACCATCTGCTCATGTCGCCAAGGGACGACGGCAGGGGGCTTGTGGTTACATCCGATACTGCGTGGGTTATGGTAAAAGGAGAATATACTATAAAATAACAAACTGGGTGCAATTACTACCTGGCTGATTCCAAAAGGTTTGGGCAGCAATTTTATAAACTATATTACAGCTATTACTGCGAGGTATGCAAAAACGCAGTTTTAATGCCCTGGAATTTATAATGCCCTTGCTGTCTGAGTGTAAACAAGTTCACGGAATTAATTGAGCGGGATATTTACAAAGAAAATTAAGTCAAAAGTTCCGGAGTTCGACGCTTCGGAGCTTTTTTTAAATCGATTGTTTTCCTACCGGTGCTGTACTGCCGTATTATAGCCTGTTGTTCATAAAAAGGCTTCAGAGTCTGTAAAAGCGACTCATGCCTTCTTCCGCAACTTTTGCTTAAAGACGGTGAACATAAACCTTGGAAGGTCCAGCATTCTTTTATATCTCCAGGGCTCCTTATAAAGACGGAACAGCCACTCCAGGCTGTGATTCCTGAAAAAATCGGGAGCAAGTTCTGCTGTCCCGGCAAATATGTCGATGGTACCTCCGCAACCGATACATACCTTTGCATTGAGGTCATTTTTATTCTCATGTATGAAGCTTTCCTGTTTTTTCCGGCCTAATGCCACAAGCAGCACGTCACTGTGGGTTGAGTTTATTTCGCTTATAATTCCGGGTACCTCTTCAGGAGAAAAATAACCGTTGCGGCAGCCGCATATTTCCACATTTCCATACCTTGCCAGAATGTTATCCCGGGCTTTCTCGGCTACTCCGGGCTTACCCCCAAAAAGGTATAAACGGATTGGCCTGCCTATATCAAGGGAAAGAATATTATTTGCAAGGTCAACTCCCGTGACCCTTTCAGGAAGGTCGCACCCCAGCATCCTTGAGGCCATCACCACTCCGGCCCCGTCGGCAATCAAAAGGTCCGCACTGCATAAGATATCCTTTAAGTAGGGGTCTCTTTGTGCTTCCATCATAATTTCTGAATTTGGAGTGTATACCGAATGAGCTTTGTCTTCTGAAAGGAAAAGTTTGATGCGTTCCAATGCTTCCTGCATATTTACGCAGTCTATCGGGATGCCGAGTATGTCGGAAGTTTTTCTCATGTGTAATCACCTTGTGTTTGAGTTAGTCAGTGTCTAAACTGGAGTAAAAGCCAGGACAAGGAAGCTGTCCCTGTGTCCAGTATATCAGAGCTTAAACCGGGACAAGGAAACTGTTTCCGTGTCCAATATATCAGAGCCTGAGCCGGGACAAGGGACCTGTCCCCATGTCACATTTTCAGCTAGTTGTTCTTCAACTTGTCCATATATACCTTAATGTTGTCTTCAACCATTCTGTCTATTGAGTAGTATTTATCTATAATGCTTTTTCCATAAGCTCCCAATGCCTTTTTCTGTGTGTCGTCCATTTCCAGAAGGACTTTGAAAATATCCTGTTTCAACATGTCCTTATCTGGCATTCCCATACCTCTGCCGGTGAAGTTTGTATTCATCGCTATTTTCAGCTTGTCGTCATCAAATATGCCAATGTAGCCTTCATTGCCGGTCAGGATCACAGGCTTGCTTGCAGACATGGCCTCCAGGGCTGCCCTGCTGATGCCGATAAAAAGGTCGGAAAAGGCGATAAACTTGTTTATATCTGTACGGCCACCGGTTAAAACAACTACTCTTCTGCCAAGTTTTTCATTAACCTTGTCTGCACAAATCCTCAACCGGGGGAAAGCGTTTCCGTCGCCTACAATTACTATATCCAGGTTGGGAATTCTGGACACAAGCTCCTCTGCTATGTTTACGAGCTGAAAGGCAACATCGCTTTTATCCTTTGAAAGGCGGCTTACATGCACAATGTGGATATTATCCCTGCTTAAATTAAATTCCTCAAAAACATCGGAATAATCTATATCAGGGGAAAAGGTTTTGGGATTGATGCCGTTGATTGTCACGTATATGCGTGATTCCGGCAAACCATAATTTACAATCAGGTAATCTTTTATATCTTCGCTTACTGCAATGGTTTTCTGACCCCAGTTAGTCAGGTATTTCAGCCCCCACTTTGTGGTAAACACCCAATGGGCAGTGGTCACGTAGGGAAAACCCAACTGCTTCTGCAAAATATTGCATATGAATGCGGGTATGCGGGCGTGGGCGTGAACCAAATCTATTTTTTCCCTGGTAATGATTTTTTTAAGAAGTGAATAGGATTTGATTACATTGTGGGGAATTTTGTTATGTAGCGGAACTTTATAATGCTTTATTCCGTTATTGACCAGTTCCTTGACATATACACCACCATTTGAAGCAACAATAACAGTAAACCCACGTTCCTTCAGGCCTTTCGCCAGCTCCACCACATGAGTTTCGGCTCCTCCTATTTCAAGTCCCATTAATGTAAGCAAGATTTTGTAATTATACTGCATTGCTGTCTCCAAATCTATTATAAATACCTCCTGTTGTTCAATAACTACACCGATAACCGCAACACCGGTTGTGTTGTTCAATGTCTGCACTGGTAACAGAATTACCGGATTGTTGAAGCTGCTAAATATCACGTCCGTAACCGTGACACCGGATTGTTAAAGTTGTTCAAAATCCAAACCAAAAACCGCAATACCGGATTGCTGAAGTTGTTCAATATCAACATGGCAACTGCAACACCGGATTATTGAATTTGCTCAATTTCTACGCCGGTAACCGTAACACCAAAAAGAAGCATTCGGGTTTTTAAGTACATGTTGTTCCCGATTATCAGCTTGTTTTTTACATTTGCCGTTTCCACGGGATCAGTTCCTGTTTGTATGTTTATTGTCATTGTTACATTAAATTTTCCTGGAATAATTGATTCGACAACATCACCGTTCGTTTTGACAACATTTCCCCGGGAAGGCTCAACAACCTTCTTGACTATTGTACCCATGAGCTGGTTGCTAGGTTCGAAAAACACCTTATCGCCTTCATTTATCGCATCTGCGGAAACCTGCCTTACTCCGTTAAGTGAGACGGTGTATGTAATGGATTCCGGTACTGAAACCTGCACTTTGCTTCCTGCTATAAAAAACCTGTAAATTCCTCCTAAAAACGCAAGTAATATAAAGAGTAAAAATGCAAAATCCACCAGGTTGATTTTCCCAAACAGCTTTCCCTTGTTATCGACTATCAAATTACTTCCCCCTTGCAATTTCTAATAAGCGTCCATAAAAATAAATGGCATCCGGTAATTTAGGCAATTAAGTTACTTGCAATTTCAAAAAAGTATCAGCCTTAAGGCAGCCTGATACCTATAAAATAACCAGAACCTATATACGAAGAACCGCATTTGAAATATACCGGCCTACCTATATTTATCTCCAAACCATATACAGTTATTCTATCCGGCTCGACAACGGCATCTGTCTTAAGACTGATAATTACATTGTATTGCCCCGGTATAACGTTCTCTACAAATTCACCTTTTGTAGCATCACCAAAAACACCCTTTTGCTCTGTGACTTTTTTATCGTATATTACACCAAGGTTCGCTCCCTTTTGATTGTCAATGACCGGTTGTCCGACTTCAATGGCATCTACCGTGTCTTTATCCAGGACAAGCTCTATATCGATTTCGATTGGTGTGGTGGGCAATTGAGTCTCTGCCCGGTGGCTTTTGTAAATATAAAGCCCTCCGGCAAGTAAGGCAACTATAATCAAAACAATTGCCAGATCCAGTATATTTATCAGCCCAAAAAGCCGGCCTTTTTTATCTAGTAGTCCCATATGCAACCTCCTAAGATATTTCATATCAGTTCAGAATATAAGTTTTCTATCTTATTTACCATTATCCGGGCAGAAAATTTGGTATTTGCAATCCTTTTTCCTTCAATACCCATTTTATCCCGTAATTCTTTATTATTCAACAGTTTTATTATAGCCTCGGCAAGTTTTTCGGTATCACCTGCTGGAACAAGAAAACCGCACTTCTCATCCACCACTTCGGCAATCCCGCCTGTTTCAAATGCAACCGAGGGCAGACCTGTGCTCATGCCTTCAATTAATGAAAGACAAAGGGCTTCTGAGATGGAAGTAATCACATTTACGTCAAAAATACCGAACAATTTCTCAATATCGTCAATGTAGCCAGTTAATATAACATTATTAACCAGTGCCAGCTCTTTGACCTTCATCTTTATATTAGCCAGCTGGGACCCTGTGCCTGCTATTATGAACTTGACATTGTTCATTTTGTTTTTTATCAAAGATGCGGCCTCCAGGAAGTACCTGTGCCCTTTTACATCCTCCAGCCTTGCCACTATCCCCACAACCGCATCATCAGGATTAATTCCCAGCTTTTGTCGAAATTCATCCTTTTCAGCTTCCGAAACCTTGTTGACCGGTTGTATACCGTTGTAAATCACGGTTACTTTTCGGGCAGGAGTGCCATTTTCCACAAGGCTTGTTTTTACAGCTTCGGATATGGCAATAATCCTGTCGCAAAACAAGCTGTTGATTATCCGGTTGGCGGTTTTTTTCAAAACAGAAGCTTTATTATCCAGGCAGTGTTTTGTAAACACTATGGCCTTTATCCCTGCCAGTCTTGCTGCAATGCGCGCTGTAAGGCTTGCGTGGGCATGCACAATGTCAGGCTTTGATGACTTGATGTACGAATATAGGGGCTTCAAAGCCTTTAAATCCAATGACTTTTCCGCAAGGAAGGGAAGTTCCTCCACATGCACGCCGGTCCTTCTGATAAACCCGGCGAGGAGACTGCCCTTTGGCAAAATTACCTCTATATTGAAATTGGTTTTGTCGGCATTTTTTAGAAAGTTCAAAAGCCACCTGCCAGCGCCCCCAACATTGCAGTCGGTCAATATATGCATTACTTTAATCAATTTTGCGGATCACCCCCCAAATCAGTAGGTGCGAGCCTGTCCATTGAAGAGGGTTTGTCCTCCGAAGAAAGCCTGTCCATTGAAGCATCATTGGTTGATGAAAGTCCGTCAGCCGATATCATTTCATTTGCTGAAAGCCTGCCCGCTGCAGCACCCAGGGAAAGCACGGTCCAGAAAACCAGTTTCAGGCTGTGGTCGTACAAAGTGTTGTCAAACAGGCATATTAAAAGATAACCGCCTATTGACGATAAAAGGACCGCTGCAAGGGTTTTGGTGAAATCATCTTTTGATTTCATGTATACCGGCAAGCAAAGCCTGACGAAAAGAAACACCAGCGACAAAAACAGTAAAAGCCCCATAATCCCTGTTTCCACCGTTACCTGAAGGAATGTATTGTGGGAATGTATCGAGTCGATATCGTGGGGGGCATAGTTGAACAACATTCTTTTGAAGTTTTCAAAACCCATTCCTATTCCGCAAACCCAAAAATCCTTGATTATTCCCAAAGTTGCAGACCATACTGCAACCCGGAAACGGGTGGATGTATCAACAAGCGTACCCAGACCCTTGAGCCTTTCCAATATGGTAGGGAAAAAGCCCAGTACAAGGGGGGTTGCTGCAATTCCTCCAGCGGCCAGCGGTAAAAGCTTCTTCGGCGCAAGCAAAGTAAAAATTGCCAGTGAAAGCAAAAGACCCATCCATGAGCTTCTGGAATATGTGAAAATCAAGCTTACAAGCATGGAGAGGGTTGCCAGGGCATAATAAATCCGCGCCAGCCAATCTTTATTTACTATAATTAAAAATATGGCAAGAGGAACCAGAATCTGAATGTAATTGCCCAGTACATTGGGGTTCCCCAGAGTTCCGTAAACTCTGGTTTCGATGCCGCCAAAAAGGTTTCTGTCTATCCAAAGTGCGGCATTTTCGACTCCGTTGATGTACTGGTAAATTCCCAGGACGGATACTGCAAAACCCGCCGTGACCATAAGGCTTATGGCGGTATATATTAAATTCTTTGAAACCAGGCATTTTTGCATTACAAAGAAAAAGACAATGTATGCAAGGTAAATCAGCGCAGCATAAACGCTTTCCCCCCGGTTAAAAGAAATAACAACTCCGTACACAACATTACCTGCAAAAATTATTGAAAAAAGGTTCAACATTGATGATTCAATCAAGGTTTCCCTCAGAACCAGCGACCTTAAAACAAGTGCCAAAAAAGAAACAGCAGACAATACCATCAGATATTGCGTTGGTATCAGCGGCGTAAGTCCTGCAACCATGAAAACACCAATAACCGGTTTCCAAACAATAAGGCAGGCTATGGATGCGGCAGCAACCAGCTTCAGAAATGTGGTTATGGATAAAAAGTGGTTTAGCACGCTTAAGGCAACTCCTGCTCCAAGAGCGAACAATATGGTCTGACTTCGTTTTATTGCCTGCAGCATATAACAACCCTCCCTAAATTCCTAAACGTTGTACTTGAAAATCCGGTCAATGGTTTTTTTAATCAGGCTGTACTGGAAAATTTCAGCTAAAGACCTGTTAAGCGAAAAAAGCAGCACCGATGCAAAAAGCACAGCAGCACAAAAGGCTTTGAACAACAAGGACCCGAATCCCCAGGGGGCCGACCATGCAAGGGTCATAAGTATGAAGCCTGCCATCAAAGCACCAATAAACCTGGAATCCAGCGAAACAAGCTTTTTGCAGGCAACTTCAAGGAGATTGATAATAAAACTGCCGGGTTTTATTTTGTTGTTTATATAATCAACTTTTTTATGAATACTCCCAACCGGTCTGGACAATAAAGCAACACCCCTGTTTAAGGCACTTTCCTGCAGGAGCTTGTTGCTTTTACCCTTTCCGGCCATTAGTTTGAGAAATCTGCTCTCTTTTATTATTACTGATAATTTTTCAGATATCCGGGAAACAACCTTATATAAGAAGCTATATTCATAGCTTTGCTTAAAGGCCTTTACAATTGCAGCGATAGAATTGATTACAATACTGCCCTCGGATATTCCTTTCATAAATTACCATTCCTTTCTCTCTCCATGTGCCAGGATTCAAGCGTTGCCGGCACCATCAAACTTCAGGCTTATAAATTCCTGTTTACCTCCATGGATAAGAATACATATATAGAGAATTGAGCACCAGCCTGGCCGTAATCCGGCAAATTACCTTGCATCCTTCTTAAAAAACCTTAAGGGAAGTTTTGCCTCCTCAAGCCCCATTATCAGCGTTAATGTCAAATATATAACAATGCCGGCCGAACCGGGCAGTGCAACTTCAATTAGTTTTGTTATAATTGTACTGGTTTCAAATGTTTGTGTAAAGTATGTGTGCAACAAATTTACAATAATGCCCGTCAGTATTGATGCAATAAGTATTTTTACAGAATCTCCAAGCAGTTTCCTGTTTACAATACCTTTGCATACTTTACGCATAAACGATACAAAAGTAACAGCCATTGCTATTGCGGTAATTGAAGCGGCCAATGCGATTCCGGAAAGTCCCATATAGCGTGAAAGTACAACACTCAAAACGAAATTGAGAATTATTCCGCCGATTGAAACTTTCATGGGGGTTCTGGCATCCTGTCTAGCAAAATATGCTTTGTTCATAATTTCCTGCACCGCAAAACCCAGCATCCCTACCGAATAGAATAACAGGGCTGTCGCTGTAAGCCCGGTGGAGTACCTGTCAAAGGCTCCCCGTTCATATATCAGGCGTATAATAGGCTCCCTCAGCACTATAAATCCGGCCATCAACGGAGTTATGAAATAAAGGACAACTCTCAGGGAGCTTTTCATGATGGCTTCAAACTGCTGGTTATTTTCCGACGCCCGGGTCCTTGAAAGGGACGGGAAAATCAAATTTGACAGGGCATAGGTGAATACGCCTACAACAATTATATATACCCTGTTTGCATAATCAAGGGCAACGACTGCCTTTCCATCGTTGAGCCATGAAGCAAGGTGGATGTTTACCATTGCATTCACAGGCTGCACCCAGGTGCTTACAAGAAACGGAAGAAACAATAATCCGGCTTTTTTAATGCCGGGGTTTTGCAAATTTAAAACCGGGCGGTATTTGTATCCTTTTTTAAAAAGGGAAGGTATCTGGATAATGGCCTGTGCCGCCCAGCCTGCGACCATTGCAAATGCCAGCCCGTATATTCCGAAACGGTTGTTTAAAAAAACAAGGTATAGAATAACGATTATGTTTGAAGCAAGACTGATGGCGGCCGGGACGTTGAATTCATCATAAGACTGGAGTATCCCGACAAAGGTAAAAGCCATCCCGGCAAAAATTATAATAGGGAACATTATCTTTGCCAGCTCTACAGCGAGGTTAAAGGTTTCCCGGGGGAGTCCGCCTGCAATAATCCTTACAATGGGGTATGCCCCAAAAAAACTCAAAACAGTTACGATACCCGAAAAAAGCAGTACAATGTTTAAAAAAGTGTTGGAGAACTCCAGGGCTTTTTGCCTGTCCTCCTTTTCCAGAAATTCGTTGAATACTGGTATAAATACGGATGATACGGCTGCTGCAAGGCCAATATCGAAAAAATACATAGGAATGCGGCTTGCTGATGAAAAGGCAACGGCTTCAGGGCTTGTTCCATAGGTGTTTGCGACAAGTATATCCCTCAGCATTCCCAGTATTTTTGATAAGAAGGCTGCAGTCACCATAAAGCTTGCTGTGCGTACTGATTTGTTCAAATTTATCATTGGATGCTCCCGTCAAATCTTTTAAAAAAGCTCCCGGCAGGCACTCTATTGATAATTCTGGAACCGGATGTTGCAATCGAGCCAATAAAGGCCGCTGTGCCGTGTTCCGGATTACACTGGATGCTCCTGTCCAAACCCAATTTAAAACCGGTTTACAGAACGCTCTTTACACCAAAGACAATGAGTGACTGCTAAAAAACCGGTTTATAATAAGTAAGCTCATAATGTAAAACAAAATTACCGGATATTATCTTACCGGATACTTTTCCTGAACTTTATTGTAAATATCCAGTTGAGTGTTTACCATATTTTCCAGTGAAAATTTGGAGCTGGCTTTTTCATGCAGTTTTTGCCCCATCTTGGCCCGAAGTTCGCTGCTGTCAATAAGTTTTATGATATAATCCGAAAGTGCGTTATAATCCCCGGGGGCAAACAAAAAGCCGTTTTTTCCATGCTCTATAAGGTCCGATATTCCTCCCACATCACTGCTGACAATGGTTTTTTTAAGCATGGCACTTTCCAGGATGGTATAGGAAAAGCTTTCGCTTAGGGACGTAAGAGCCGGAATGTCAACATTGCTCATAAATTCATAGGGATCAGTCACCCAGCCCAGAAAAAAGACACTGTCTGAAATACCCAGTTTCTTTGAAAGATTAATCAAATTGCTGCGCTGCTCGCCTTCCCCCGCAATCAGGAATTTAACTTCAGGCCTTTTTTCCAGGACAAGCTTTGCGCCTTTTAAGAAAATATCCAAACCCTTGACCGGATCCAGCCGGGCAAGTATTCCGACAACCATATCATTTCCGGAAATCGGGATGTTGTATTTTTTAATAAACTCCTCTTTGCTGTAATTTTTCAGTGGTTGTGAGAAGTCTGTACCGTTGTATAAAATAAAAATTCTGTCTGGATTGAACTTCCTTTTGACAAGCATTTCCTTAAAGTTGTTGGAAACAGCAATATAGTAATCCATAAACCTTAAGGCGATTTTATTAATGAAACCAAGGGTGCAGGTGCGCCAGATGCTTCCCATGTAATCAAGACGATAATCACTGTGGATTGTTGTAATTGCAGGTATTTTGCAAAAGATTTTCAAAATGGATGCAACCAGGTTACCCTTGGAACCGTGGGCATGAATAATCTGGAAATTGCCGTTTTTAATAATCTTCTTTACTTTCAGGACATCAGTTATAATACTGCCTGTCCTGACAATTTCAATATCTATCCCCATGTCCTGCGCTTCTTCGTAAAACACGCCGGGGCGAAAGGCAACTATTTTAACGTCTATTTTTTTTCCCAGCTCTTTAACAAGCGAGAGCACATGGACCTTTGCGCCTCCAATGTCCCCTCCCCCGATTAAATGCAGAACCTTCATGTTTTCCTCCTTAATTAGTGCTGAGAGCAAAAAAAGTGAAGTTCATGTCCCATTGCTTCAAGTTTATTTTATACTAATATATTTGTCAATATTTCTTGGGTACAAGCTTATTTTGATTTGTTTTTCTATTGGCTATTGTTATCAATTGTCCGGTTATATATAATAATGAATGTCGGTATAATAATGTAATGCAGTGCATGGGCTGAAAATAGCACTTTACATGCATGCTTTTATTATTTATAATACAGATAATAATCAAATTTGGAAATGATTACTGAAATTGAGGATTTGATTATTTATCTGATGCTTTATAAAACATCTTCGCTTATGAAGAAGATATTTTTGTGCCCTGTGATTTTTCGGCGCAAAAGCGAGCAGAGCTTTCCGCCTCCCGAGATTTTATTTAGGGATAATTAGCGGATACAACACCCGAAACTTTTGTTTTCGGTCAATGTCCGCAGGTTTTTAACTGGCTTGCATTAAAACAGATATTGTTGAACCGGGAGTTTTGAATGTATAAAGTTTTAATTTCAGGTTTTTATGGTTTTGATAATGCAGGGGACGAAGCGATCCTACAGTCTATAGTATCCCAGATATGCAATGTTTCGAGGGATATAGATATTGTTGTGCTTTCTGCATGCCCTGAGAAGACTTCCAGTGAGTTTAAAATTAAATCGGTTAACCGGTTTAATTTTTTGCGGATTATTTCAGCCATCAGAAACTGCGATATTTTGATAAGTGGCGGCGGCAGCCTGTTTCAGGACAGAACCAGCATTTCAAGTTTCTGGTACTACAGCGCCATTATTCTCCTGGCCTTTATCTTAAAAAAACCCGTATTTGCATATGCCCACGGCATCGGCCCGATTCGCAGCCGTTTCAATAAGAAACTGCTCAGGTTTGTAATGAACAGGGTTGCAAAGCTGTCGGTCAGGGACCAGCGTTCAAAAACAGAGCTTCAAAATATAGGTGTAAGCCGGGAAATAACTACGACCATTGACCCGGCATTTCTGATTGAACCGGTTTCCCGGGAGGAAAGCGTCAAGCTTCTGGAAAAGGAAATGGGTCAGAGCATTGAGGGGCGAAGAAGAATCGGTTTTTCCATCCGCTTTTGGGAAGAGGAAGGCCATGTCGATGTTGCCGGGATTTTTGCAAAGGTCTGCGACAGGGTGAAAAAAGAATTGGATGCAGACGTGCTGCTGATACCATTGCACAATAAGGAAGATGTTACGCTGGCTGAAAATATTGCATCCCTGATGACTGAGAAGGCTACAATTATAAAGGAGAAATATACGCCTGCTCAGATTATCGGAATGTATGGCTTGCTGGATGTAAGTGTATGCATAAGGTTCCACGGGCTTGTCTTTTCAATCATGAACGGCACCCCCGTTGTTGCAATTTCCTATGACCCTAAAATTGACAGCTTGATGGATTCTCTGGGTATGAATAAAGTCATACGGTACGGGCAAATCAATGAAGATATTATATATAATGCAATACAGGAGGAATTCAGCAGGAGGGAGCAAATTTCTCCTGTAATTATGAAAAAGTATCATGAGTTCAGGGAGCTTGCCCAAAAGGGCATGAATGAGGTAATCAGCTACATGAAAGGCTCGTAGAGGAGTTCCGGTTTTAATGAAATTTTCAAAAGACAAGTTGCTGAAATTGATAACAGAATACTTTTTTCTAACAATAGGCTCATTTCTTACTGCTGCTGCAATCAATGTTTTTCTCGTTCCAAATAAAATCGTATCAGGCGGCTTAAGCGGTGTTTCAACTGTAATATATTATCTGAGCAATGGACTATTCCCGGTGGGCGCAACAATGTTTGTTCTGAACGTACCTCTTTTCATAGGCGGGTTCAAACTGATCGGAAAAAAATTCATAGTCCGTACGTTATACAGTGCTGTTGCCCTCTCGTTTTTTATTGATTATACGGCTTCCATGGCAAGAAGTTTCATAGAGAATTACCTTGTGAAGATTGAATCGGCACCCACCCAGCCGGACCTTCTGCTTTATTCAATCTTTGGGGGCCTGATAATGGGGTTTGGATTGGGAATTGTAATAAAATTCAATGCAACAACCGGGGGCAGCGACCTTCTGGCCAGAATAATAAACCGGCTGATTCCTGCATTTACCATAGGGCAGGTGCTGCTGTTCATTGACATTTTGGTTGTGCTGCTGGCAGCTGTGGTTTTCAAGAGCGTTTTGTTTGCTCTGTATGCAGTGGTTACCCTGGTTATTTCATCAAAGGTAATTGATGCCCTTATTGAAGGTGTAAGTTTTGCGAAAGCGGTTTTTATAATTTCCGACAATTCGGATAAAATAGCATTGAAAATAATGGAAGTACTGGACAGGGGTGTAACGTCCCTTAAAGGTACGGGAATGTATACAAGGCATGACAAGGAAGTGCTTCTTTGTGTGCTGCACAGGCGCCAGATTCCGGGACTTAAGGAGTTGGTAAAGGAAATCGACCCCAAGGCATTCATAGTGCTGACGGATGTCAGGGAGGTTCTGGGGGAAGGTTTCAAGGCGCACGAATAAGGGGAGCAGGGGGACGGTTCCTGCATAATAGCTTTTGGAATTTTTTTATAGACTAATCAGGCCACATATAGTATACTAATGAAAGTTTCAATAGAATAGGAGTGTAGGATATGGACAAATGCAAAACAGATGAATTTAAGAAAATTGCTTATAGAATCCGCAAACATATAATTGAAGGAACATTCAACGCAGGTTCAGGTCATCCGGGCGGTTCACTTTCATGCACGGACATACTCACAGTACTTTATTTCCACTCCATGAATATTGATCCCAAAAATCCCAAGGCACCTGACAGAGACAGGTTTGTGCTTTCAAAGGGTCATTGTGCGCCGGCTCTATACGGTACACTGGCTGAAAGAGGATTCTTCCCCAAAGAAGAGATTGTTAAGCTCAGAAGGATTGACAGTTATCTTGAAGGGCATCCCTGCATGAAGTCGGTACCGGGAGTGGATATGTCCACCGGGTCTTTGGCGCAGGGATTTTCTGCGTCAGTTGGCATGGCTTTGGCCGGTAAAATTGATAAAAAGGATTACCATGTCTATACGATTCTTGGCGACGGTGAACTTGAAGAGGGACAGGTTTGGGAAGCAGCAATGGCTGCAGCTCATTTCAAACTGAACAACCTGATTGCTTTTGTAGACCATAACGGCATGCAAATAGACGGCTACATAACCGAGGTTATGTCACCGGAACCTGTAGTCGGTAAATTCAAGGCTTTCGGCTGGAATGTAATAAATATTGACGGACATGATTATGAACAGATTATAGATGCAATAGAACAGGGTAAAATGCAAAAGGACAAACCAACCATGATAGTTGCCGAGACAATAAAAGGAAAGGGCGTATCCTTTATGGAAGGACAGGTTGGATGGCATGGAAAAGCTCCCGACAAAGAACAACGGGACAAGGCAATTGCTGAACTCGATGAATTTTTAGCCGGACTGGAGGTAGAATAATATGTCAAAAAAGATAGCTACCAGACAGGCGTATGGAGATGCGCTTGCAGAATTTGGTTCTGATGAAAGAATTGTAGTGCTGGACGCCGACCTTTCAAAATCTACGAAAACTGATGTCTTTAAGGCCAAGTATCCTGAAAGGCATTTCAATATGGGTATTGCTGAAGGAAATATGATGGCTGTTGCCGCAGGGCTCTCCACATGCGGTAAAATAGTTTTTGCCTCAAGTTTCGCAATTTTTGCTTCAGAAAGAGCCTGTGAACAAATTAGAAACTCAATCTGTTATCCAAAGCTAAATGTAAAAATAGGAGCTACCCATGCCGGCATATCTGTAGGGGAGGATGGAGCTTCCCATCAATGCAGCGAAGACATAGGAGTTATGAGAAGCATGCCCAACATGACAATCATCTGTCCTGCTGATGCGGTGGAAACAAGGGCGGCAGTGAAAGCTGCCATTGAACTGAACGGACCGGTATATCTGAGATTGGGCAGGCTGAATGTACCTGTTATATATGATGAAGCAAACTATAAATTTGAATTAGGCAAAGGTGTTACCCTTAGGGAAGGAAATGATGTTACCATCATTTCAACAGGTCTTATGACCGAAATGGCTCTGAATGCCCATGAACTTTTGAAAAATGAAGGCATTGAAGCAAGAGTTATCAATATTCACACAATAAAACCCATCGACAAGGAAATCATCACAAAAGCTGCAAAAGAGACAGGAGCCCTTGTGGTGGCTGAAGAACACGTAGCCTACGGAGGCCTTGGAAGCGCAGTGGCGGAAGTCGTAGTGGATAATTATCCGGTACCTGTGAAAATGGTCAACATGGGAGACAGGTTTGGAAAATCGGGTGTTCCTTCAGAGCTATTCAAGATGTACGGGCTGACACCTGAAAATATCGTATCCAAGGCCAAAGAAGCATTGGAAGCAAAGAAAAAATGCTGCAAATAACAGGTTTTAGATTGTTGAGAAGCACAAAAAGCCGGATAACACCGGCTTTTTTTATACTTAAAAAAAGGATTGCATTTTTATACATTCGGATGTATAATTATAAACAAAATTTTCGGGAGGTTATATTAGGATGCATTTGAAAGAAATTATTGAAATGGATAAAAAATTTTTCATGAATACCTTTGGCGACAGGACTCCCGTATGCTTCAAGTATGGAAAAGGTATAAATTTATGGGATATAGACGGGAATAAATACTATGATTTTCTTGGGGGAATTGCCGTAAATGCTCTTGGTCATTCACATCCGAATCTGGTGAATGCAATCAAGACCCAGGCTGAAAATCTGATACATTGTTCAAACCTGTATTATATAGAATCCCAGGCGAAGCTGGCAAAAATCCTGGCGGAAAACTCATGTGCAGACAAAGTGTTTTTCCAAAACAGCGGAGCTGAGGCAAACGAAGCCGCAATCAAACTTGCCCGGTTGTACTTTCGGAAAAAAGGCCTGGAGAACAAGTATGAAATAATCACTTTCAAAAAGTCATTCCACGGAAGGACCATTACCACTATTGCCGCAACCGGCCAGGAAAAATACCACAAGACCGCCATGCCGTTAAGCCCGGGATTTAAAATGGTGCCGGCCAATGACCTTGAGGCAATTAAAGCTGCTGTGAACGAAAACACCGCAGCCATAATGGTTGAAGCAATACAGGGCGAAGGCGGTGTGAACCTGATAGACAGGGAATACATAAGGGAAGTCAGGAAACTTTGTGATGAAAAAGGCATACTGATGATTTTTGATGAAGTGCAGTGTGGTATGGGGCGGACAGGCAAAATGTTCGGGTTTGAGCATTTTGATATTGAGCCTGAGATATTTACTCTTGCCAAGGGGCTTGGAGGAGGATTCCCTATTGGTGCGGTATGTGCAAAGAGCCCGGTGGCTGAAACCTTTGAACCGGGTGACCATGGTTCAACCTTCGGGGGCAATCCCCTTGCATGTTCAGCCGCAATTTCAGTAGTCCAAACAATTTTGAATGAAAAACTTGTGAAAAATGCAGCCAACGTTGGTGCCTATTTTATCTCCAAACTAGGGGAACTGTCCCAAAAACACGGCATTATTTCCAACATTCGCGGAAAGGGCCTGATGATTGGTATGGAGTTCAACAAGGAAATAGCAGTTGAGATTAAGAACCTGTGTTTTAAGGAAGGTTATCTGGTTGGCAATGTGGGTCCCAATATAATAAGAATTTTACCCCCACTTATCCTGAAAATGGAAGATGTTGATTTGTTCATTGATATGTTCGGCAGGGTGCTGGGGAAATTGGGTAAAGAATAATTTATCTTTATATATTAACGGAGGCAGTAAATTAATGAAGTCAGTTTTGGTGCTGGAAGACGGAACATATTATACAGGCAAAGCCTTTGGCAAAGAAGGAGAAGTATTCGGGGAGGTTGTTTTCAATACATGCATGACCGGATACCAGGAGGTCTTGACAGACCCTGCGTATAACGGACAGATAGTGGCTATGACTTACCCCCTTATCGGAAATTATGGCTTCAACAGCGAAGATGCGGAATCGGCAAGGCCTTATGTGCAGGGTCTTGTGGTAAAAGAGCTATGTGAGAGCCCAAGTAGTTGGAGAAGCTTGGGCAGCCTTGAGGAATACTTTTTAAAACACAATATAACAGGCATCAGGAATATTGACACAAGAGCCCTGACTCACCATATAAGGCGTTTTGGAAGCATGTTTGGAGTAATATCCACTGTTTCCGGAAATATTGATGTTTTGCTTGAGAAGATAAGAAAAGAGAAGCAGAAAAGACGGGAACTTGTCATGGAGGTTACAAGGAGTAACCTATTGCATGTGCCTGGCACCGGGAAAAAAGTGGCTTTGCTTGATTTTGGGGTAATGAACAAGATAATCGGCTCTCTCAGTATAAGAAATTGCGATATATACATATTGCCTGCCAATTTCACGGCACGTGAAATAATGGAGTATGATCCGGATGGCGTGTTGCTGTCCAGTGGCCCGGGAAGTCCGGAAGATTTACCGTCTATACTGAAAAGTGTTAAGGAGCTTGTCGGGAAAAAGCCAATTTTTGGCATAGGGCTCGGGCACCAGCTTCTAGGTCTTGCTCTGGGAGGCAGTATACGCAAGCTTAGTTTTGGCCACCATGGCGGAAATTACCCGGTTAAGGACCATATTACGGGAAGGTGCTATATTACATTGCAAAATCATGATTATGTCATAGACAAGTTTACTAACGACAATGTTGTAATCACACATACAGGTGTCAATGACAACACAATCGAAGGATTCATGCATAAAAGCCTGCCGGTTCTCGGTACACAGTTTTATCCGGAAACCGAACCGGAAAAGGGTGATTCTGCTCACATTTTTGATATTTTTATAAAAATGATGGGGTAACGGTTAAATGGAAAGAAATCGTATGGTCCCATCGGTGAAACTTCCGTCAGGTGTTACATCAGGTAACTGTTAAACGGGAAGAAATTGTACGGCCTACGGATAGGAAGTCCGTTGCTCTTTCCTGCAAATGAGGGGAAATATTTGGCCAACGGATGCGAGTCTGTTGCGCCTTCTATAAATGCGAGAAAATTATACGGCCTTCGGACTGCAGTCCGCTGTGTTTCATATTAAACGGGAGGAATTTATGCCTAAGAGAACTGACATAAAGAAAGTACTTGTTATTGGTTCAGGACCTATAGTAATAGGCCAGGCTGCCGAATTTGACTACTCCGGAACTCAGGCTTGCCGTGCCTTGAGGGAAGAGGGAGTGGAAGTTGTACTGGTAAACAGCAATCCAGCCACAATAATGACTGACCTGGACAGTGCGGATAAAGTATACATTGAACCTATAACTTTAACGTTTCTGAAAAAGATAATAATAAAAGAAAAACCGGACGGCATCCTGGCATCCCTCGGTGGTCAGACCGGGCTGAATATGGCTGTGGAACTTGCTCAGGACGGCATTCTTGATGAGTTGGGGATAGAGCTTCTTGGCACTTCCCTTGAATCAATCAAAAAAGCCGAGGACAGGGAACTTTTCAAAAAGACCATGAGGGAAATAGGAGACAGTGTGCCATACAGCACAATTGCCACCAATCTGAAGGATGCGGAGGATTTTGCCAGGGAAGTGGGTTTCCCGATTATTATCCGCCCGGCATATACTCTTGGAGGGTCAGGGGGAGGTATTGCCCATGATATGGAGGAATTCCGGTATATATGCGGCAAAGGCCTGAAATACAGCATGATTCACCAGGTACTGCTGGAACAGAGTGTCGCAGGGTGGAAGGAAATCGAGTATGAGGTTATAAGGGACGGTGCAGACAACTGTGTTGTTGTTTGCAATATGGAAAATTTTGACCCGGTGGGAGTGCATACGGGGGACAGTATTGTTGTAGCTCCAAGCCAGACCCTGTCAGATGTGGAATACCAGATGCTCCGCAGGGCTTCCCTGAACATTATCAGATCTCTGGGAATCAAGGGAGGCTGCAACATTCAGTTTGCTTTGAATCCGGACAGTTTTGAATATGTAGTTATAGAAGTTAATCCAAGAGTAAGCAGGTCCAGTGCATTGGCTTCAAAGGCTACAGGATACCCCATTGCCAGGGTTGCCGCCAAAATTGCCCTGGGGCTTAACCTGGATGAGATAAAAAATCCGATTACCCGGAATACCTATGCGATATTTGAACCGTCCATTGACTATGTTGTCACAAAGGTTCCAAGATGGCCCTTTGACAAGTTCACCACCGCCGACCGGAATATTGGAACGCAGATGAAAGCCACGGGAGAAGTCATGGCAATTGGACGGACTTTTGAGGAGTCCCTTTTAAAAGCTATTGACTCCCTTGACATAAAGATGAACTACCAGCTTGGATTGAGCCTTTTTGAGAACAAGACAGCGGAAGAATTGATTGATATAATCAAACACCCTGATGAGCAAAGAATTTTTGCAATATGCAAGGCCCTGCAAAAAGGTGTGACTATTGATAAAATCCATGAAGTAACAATGATAGACAGGTTTTTCTTAAGCAAACTCAAGAAAATTGTGGATGTTGCCGAAGAAGTTAAAAAAGCAGGCATAGCGTGGCTGGATTATGATCTTTATTCAAAAGCCAAGCAAGTCGGTTTCGGAGATTCATACATTGCCAACCTTGTAAGCGTGCCTTTGGAAAAGGTATTGGAGCTGCGCAAGAAATTCCCCATCATGCCTGTTTACAAAATGGTTGACACCTGTGCCGGAGAGTTTGAAGCAGTGACGCCGTATTACTATTCCACATATGAGGAAGAAGACGAAGTCGTGCCAAAGGACTGTGATAAAGTCCTGGTAATTGGCTCAGGACCCATTCGCATAGGCCAGGGTATTGAGTTTGACTACTGCAGTGTCCATGCTGTCAAGACCCTGAAGGAAATGGATATAGAGTCAATCATAATCAACAACAACCCTGAAACGGTGAGCACAGACTTTGATACTGCGGATAAACTGTATTTTGAACCTTTGACCAAGGAGTGCGTGCTTGATATAGTTAACAAAGAGAAACCTTTGGGTATCGTTGTACAGTTTGGAGGGCAGACTGCCATCAACCTGGCCGGGCCTCTTGAGATGGCAGGAGTTAAAATACTTGGTACTTCGGTGAAGAGTATAGACATTGCAGAGGACAGGGATAAATTTCTTAAGCTGGTGGAAGAGCTTAACATCCCCATACCTTTGGGGCATACGGCATTTTCCCCGGAGGAAGCCGAAGTTATTGCAGACGAAATCGGCTACCCCGTGCTGGTGCGGCCTTCCTATGTCATAGGCGGCAGGGCTATGGAGATTGTATATAACAAGGAAATGCTCAAAGAATACATGAACCTTGCCGT
This sequence comes from Clostridiaceae bacterium, assembly GCA_012839865.1. Lineage (GTDB taxonomy): Bacteria > Bacillota > Clostridia > CAYPLH01 > DUMO01 > DUMO01. The sequence goes on along the minus strand of DUMO01000047.1, from coordinate 2,914 downwards.
GGATGTTTCAAAGGGGCATTCCATCCTGATTGACAAGTATATAGAAGGCAAGGAGCTTGAAGTGGACGGCCTGTGCGACGGCAGCGAGGTGCTGATCCCGGGAATAATTGAACATATTGAAGGTGCCGGGGTTCACTCGGGTGACAGTATGGCAGTTTATCCTGCCCGCACCATAAGCAGGGAGACGAAGGAAACAATCCTCAACTACACTGAGAGACTCGCCAGAGCCCTGAAAATTGTCGGGGTTTTCAATATCCAGTTTGTAATGGACAAGAATGAAAAAGTTTATGTTATAGAAGTAAACCCGAGGGCCAGCAGGACAGTGCCCATAATGAGCAAAATTACTGGAATACCCATGGTGAATATTGCAACCAAATTGATAATGGGCAAAACCCTCAGGGAGATTGGGTATCAACCGGGACTTGCACCTGAAGGGGAATTTACCTGTGTAAAAGCTCCTGTATTTTCATTCTCAAAGCTGGCAACTGTGGACACTTTTCTTGGACCTGAAATGAAATCAACCGGTGAAGTCATGGGAGTGGACAAGGATTTCCATTGTGCCCTGTATAAAGCTGTTTTGGCTTCAGGAATCAATATACCTGACGGTGGAAGGGTGCTTTTGTCGGTGGCTAAAAGGGACAAGGATTTTTGCAAAAAGGTTGCTGAAAAACTGGCAAGACTGGGATATAAGATTGCAGCAACCAGAGATTCATATGATTATCTTACAGGAAGCGGCATTGAAGCAGAATTCATACCGGATGACAATATACTGGAATCTTTACAGAATGACAGCATTTCAATGGTTATCAACACTCCGGTAAGGGGAGAGCTACCGTCAAAATTAGGCTACCGAATGCGCAGGACTTCCATCGAGTACAATATACCCTGCATCACATCCCTTGATACAGCGTATGCCGTGCTGGATATGCTGGAGTCCGGAAAACACATGGAATGTTTTAATATATATTCACTTGACGAGTATTCAAGACAAGGTGCAAAAGTAGGATGAAGAACAGAGAAAAGAAATTTGACGGATTTAAGGCAATGCGATATTGCAGGATAAAAACTTTATTAATTTGACAATTATCATGGGCAAGGCAGCTATGTGGCATGAAAATTTTTTCGGAACATAAACTTGCCCGGGTGACAGGTATTTACCTGATGAAAAAAGCATTGGAGTGAAAGTGATGAAACATTTAATCAGTATTCATGATTTATCTTTGGAAGAAGTCAATAAAATTTTTGAGTTGTCCGCAAAACTGAAGAAGGAGAGAAAACAGGGAATTCCGCACCCGCTGCTGAAAGGTAAGACACTGGGAATGATTTTTACAAAGTCATCCACAAGAACCCGCGTGTCCTTTGAAACCGGAATGTACCAGCTCGGAGGCAATGCGATTTTCTTAAGCTCCGACGATATACAGATTGGAAGAGGAGAAAGCATTTATGATACAGCCAAGGTGCTTTCAAGATATGTTGATGGAATTATGATCAGGACTTTTGCTCATTCTGACGTGGAGGATCTTGCAAAATACGGGAGTGTACCGGTTATTAACGGACTTACGGACTACCTGCACCCCTGCCAGGTGCTTGCCGACCTGTTTACCGTTCTTGAATACAAAGAAACTTTTAAGGGCCTTAAACTTGCGTATATCGGTGACGGCAACAATATGGCGAACTCGCTTCTGTATGGCTGCGCCAAAGTGGGTATGGATATTTCAGTAGCCACTCCAAATGGCTATGAGTGTGACAGGACGGTATATCAGGGAGCGCTGGAAGATGCCGGGGAATCAGGAGCTAAAATTCTTGAGACCAATGATCCCAGGGAAGCGATTAAGGATGCAGATGTTGTATATACTGACACATGGGTAAGCATGGGGCAGGAAAGCGAGAAGGAAAAGAAAATCAAGGTGTTTAAGGATTACCAGGTAAATGCCGAACTTTTTTCACTGGCGAAAAAGGATGCCATGTTCCTGCATTGCCTGCCCGCTTACAGGGGATTTGAGGTAACGGAAGATGTAATTGATGGTCCGAACTCAGCAATCTTTGACGAGGCTGAAAACAGGCTGCATGTGCAAAAGGCAATAATGGTATTGTTGATGGGGTAAGGCAGGACACAGAACATCCATGACATTTGCCTGTCACAGTTGAATGCATGAAAACAATCAGTGGAGAAGGTATCTGTTTTCACATTAACGTCTTCTGTCCGATCGCGAAGTAAGACACAGAACCGTCCCCTGTCTTGCCCACGGTAAAAATATGTTAGGAGTTGTAGCAGGTGAAAGATAATCAGTTCTATTCTTTTAATATTAGAAAAGCCACTGTGGAGGATGCAGAGGCGATACATGAAATTACCCGGGAAGCTTTTACGAAATATAAGGCTGATGCCGGGATAACTTCGGATGTTGCCGCATTAACCGAGACAGTCGATGATATAATTGAAGATATTTTAAAAAAGCATGTTTTTATTGCATTTATAGATAACGAGCCGGTGGGCTGCGTGCGTGTTGAAATATTGCCCGACAAGACTGCCCTGATAACACGTTTTGGCGTGAAAACAAAGTACAGCAACAATGGGGTGGGGAAAACCCTGATTAATGTTGTGGACCGGTTTCTTTCAGAAAAAGGCGTAAAACGGGCAGGGCTTTATACTGCATCCAGGCATACCGCTTTGATAAACTTCTACTATGCAAGGGGTTTTCATGTGGATTCCATTTTGAAGGATAAAGGCTATGCCAGGGCGTTTATGGTAAAGGAATATGAGTGATGTGAATCATTTATCCAAGCCAATGTAAACATCAAACAAACTCTTTCCTTTGCAAATAAAGTCGTTCCTCTGCAAATAAACTCGTTCCAGAAAAACAGGGTAAAGTGTCATGGGATAAGGTGCAAGGATACTATCCAATAAAATAAATCA
>DUMO01000046.1 GCA_012839865.1 Clostridiaceae bacterium | reverse complement strand
TGTAGGAATGGCCACAAAACCATTCCAGCAGTAGAGGGTTTGGACACCCCGGAAGCGTACCGATGGAACAGTCATTGTTTCGTTGAGAGCTCGAAGCTCGCCATTTCAATGGCGATGTAGTTCACCTGTACACATTGTGTTTTTTTAATCTACCCGCACGTCATTTGTCACAAGCACTTTTCTGATTGCCGTTGCTGCTGTGCTATAATCGTCAGGGCTTTTATTTCCATTGAAAACAGGCTGAATGATATGCTATTTTAGTTATGCATGAAATAATAAACTTTAAAATTATTACCCCTGTGTGCGGGTAATATTTTTGTCTCTGAATGGAATTTATTAGACATACAGTAAATAGAATGACAACAATATAATACGGAGGTTTTTTATCGATGCAGAAAAACAACGGGCTGAAAATTCTATTTGTATCCGCAGAAGTATCACCTTATGCCAAGACGGGGGGATTGGCAGATGTTGCGGGATCATTGCCCCAGCAGTTGAAGGCCATGGGTAATGATATCAGGATTGTCATGCCGGGATATAAAGAAGTAAAGGAAAACAAGAAGTATATTGCTGATTTTCCTGTACAAATGGGGCCAAGGAAGGAAACCTGCATTGTCAGATCTGATTTCATGAATTTCAACACTGATGGGAAAGATTATGAACTGCCAATATATTTTATCGATAATTACCATTACTTTGACCGGAACGGGATATACGGGCATTTTGACGATGGTGAAAGGTTTGCTTTTTTTTGTAATGCAGTAGTATCTATGCTGCCTGCGATAGGGTTTATGCCTGATATTATTCATTTAAATGACTGGCACACGGGTCCTGTAGGCATGCTGCTCAAGGAAAATGACGAGTATGGAAGGATTTATGAAAAAACCGGAACAGTATTTACAATTCACAACTTGGAGTATCAGGGGTGTTTCCCAAGGGAAATTTTAAACTTTTTTGACGTGCCGGAAAATGTATTTACGCCTGAAAAGGTGGAGTATTACGGCAGTTTCAATTTTGCAAAAGCTGGTATTGTCTATTGCGATGTAATAAATACAGTGAGCGAGCATTATGCCGGGGAAATAAAAACCCCGGAGTTTGGAGCAGGACTGGACGGGCTGCTACGCAAACGTTCTTCCGACCTGTTCGGTATTGTTAACGGTATATCCTATGCTCGGTTCAATCCTGCAAGGGATAGTGCAATTGAAGTTAATTACAGCGAGGAAAATTATTTGCAAAAGTACGGAAATAAATCAGTCTTGCAAAGGGAAATGGGACTTCCGGAGATTGATGTGCCTTTGCTGGGGTTGGTTTCCAGGCTGACTGGCCAAAAGGGGCTTGAACTTATATTTGACACAATTGATGACATTTTGAAATTGGATGTTCAGTTCGTCCTCTTGGGAATAGGAGACCCTTATTATGAAAATGCCTTTGAAGACATTAAAAAAAGATATCCTGATCAAGTTGGGGTATACATTGGTTTTAACGAAAAACTGGCGCAGCGTATATATGCGGGAAGTGATATTTTTCTCATGCCATCACGTTTTGAACCATGCGGGTTAAGCCAGATAATCAGCCTAAGATATGGAACCATTCCGGTTGTAAGGAATACCGGAGGTCTGGCCGAGACTATAATTGATTTTAATAAAGATCCTGAAAATGGTAATGGATTTGTATTTGATGATTTTGACCCACAGGAAATGCTGAATGCTGTAAACAGGGCAATAAAACTTTGCAAGGAACAGAATGATGTGTGGAGGAACCTTGTAAAAAGAGCCATCGGGCAGGATTTTTCATGGAAAAATCCTGCCCTGAAGTACTTGAAGCTATATAATAAAGCCATTAATAATGGCGGTGGGAAATAGGAAAAGTAAAAAATAATCGATTGTTATTTTTTAACATCTGCTTAAAGCCAATGAATTCAACAAAATTTTTCAAAATTCCAAACCTGTCACTATTTTTTAATATAGATTTTCGTAAAAATTCTGCTATAATGAATGAAGGTGAAGGTGTTTATGAGTAATGAAGAAAGAGTTGCTAAAATTATAAATACACTGGACAAACTATATCCTGATGCTGGTTGCACTTTAACATATGAGGACCCATTGCAGTTATTAATCTCAACAATGCTTGCAGCTCAATGTACAGATGAACGTGTAAACACTATTACCCCAGGTTTGTTCAAAAAATACAAAGATGCCTGTGACTTTGCAAATGCGGATTTGGAGGAGCTTAAAAGTATTATTAAGCCTACAGGTTTTTTTAGAAACAAAGCGGCAAATATCATTGCATGCTGCAAGATGATTGTTGAAAAATTTAATGGCAGAGTTCCGGACAACATGGAGGATTTATTAAAGCTGCCTGGAGTCGGAAGAAAGACTGCAAACCTTATTCTGGGTGATGTTTATGGTATTCCTTCAATCGTTGTTGATACTCATTGTGGCAGACTGGCAAGAAGAATCGGGTTTACAAAAAGTGAGGATCCTTCAAAGGTTGAACAGGACTTGATAAAAATCATACCTTCCAGGTATCGCACAAGATTTTGCCATCAACTGGTTCTACATGGAAGGGCTGTTTGTAAAGCAAGAAAACCGGAATGCCAAAAATGTGGTATAAGAGCCTGGTGTGATGCGGGTGCTGCAAGCAGTTGAATTTTTCACCTGTCAGCTTGAAGATGCAATGTTATTGTATGAAAAAAAGGTGTTAGTCATGCTTTGCTTTAGAGAGAAATAATTGAGTTTTAAGCACTTTTAAGTACAATAATGATTCAGGATGGGTTCTTATGAGCAATTTAGAAAAGTATGAATTGATGTATTTGAGATTGCTAAGTGTTTTTAGTTTGGTTGCATTTGTGGGAGCTGCAATTTACGGGATACTGCTGGGTACGTCCTACTACTTGATTTATACTCTAATATTTCTTGCAGTTTTTAATATTTTCAACATAATAAAATTTCTTATTGTCAGAAAAGGTTTGCTGACAAAGCACTCGTCTCTGTTTGTTGTTTTCAGAGGAATAGAGATATTATTTATCCTGGTCTGCATGTTCACCCTGAAGGATGCGTTCCAATGGGCAAATATGCTGCTATTTTTACCGATAGTAACCACAGCTCTTCTCAGAGGGACCAGGGAAAGTATAAAACTCACTTGTTTTACATATGTATTCCATAGTATTGCATTTTATCTGGCTGTCAATTATAACCCTGAATTTGCAAGCTACAGCAGGACATTTTTGGCTGATACCGTATTTTTCTTATTCTTCTATTGCATACCTGCCGTGTTCGCTATTTTATGCGGAATGATACATAACGACAACATGAGGAATTTTAACGTGATTGCGGACCTTCATGAACATTTAAAGGAAAAGTACAAACAGCTTGAATTTACTCAAAATGAGGTAAGTACTCATTATGAAAGGCTCAAGGAAGTAAATGCAAAGTTGGAGGTTTCAAATGAAAATCTGGCAAGAAGTGTTGCGCAGTTGTATACTTTACAAAGGATGAGCCAGGCCATAAGCACGGTTTTTGATATAGATCAGTTGCTTTACATGGTAAATGACGCAATTATCGGCGTAATGGGGGTTGACTATTCAACCATTGCACTGGTTGATAAATCTTCCGGAAGATTGAAAGTACATACCACCAATTTACAGGATGATGATGAGCTTGTCACAATGCAGGACAATTTAAATTCAGGTATTGTATTGGAAACCCTCAACAGCAAAAAAACGTACATGGACAGCCATGTGGCTGATTCCAGGTATAATTTTATTTATCAAAGATCAATTAAATCCCTGGCTATTGTACCAATTGTTTCAAAGTCGAAAAAAATGGGTGTGGTTATCATTGAAAAGAAAGTTGAAGATGCATTTGTAGAAGAATCAGTAAATTTTCTGGACATGGTAAGCCAACAGATCGGTATAGCCCTTGAAAATGCGGAACTTTATTCCGAAATGAAAGAACTGGCAATGAGGGATTGCCTTACAGGTGTCTATAACAGGCTTTATTTCAGGGAATACATAAAAACTGCGGTGGAAGATGCCCGGAAAAATAATTACAACCTCTCCCTATGCATTTTTGACATAGATTCATTTAAAAAATTCAATGATACATACGGCCATTTGTTTGGTGACAAGGTTATAGCTGAAATTGCAAATCTTGTTAAGAAATATTTGAGAAAAGGAGATTTGATTGCAAGATATGGAGGGGAAGAGTTTGTTATTTGTCTGCCAAGGACAAGCTTGAAGGAAGCATATGAAAAAATCGAGGAGTTAAGGCTTGCAATAAACCGGCATGAAATATCCGAAGACTCCATATGTGCTTTTATCACTGCAAGCTTTGGAGTAGCATCTTTCCCGGAGTGCGCATCTTCTGAAATCGATCTTATTAAAAGCGCTGATTATGCGTTATATATAGCAAAATCAACTGGACGTAATTGTGTGGTTCTTTCAAATCCAATAAAAATTATGTAATAATATTCCGGAATTAGCTTCCGTATATTTATTGCAGTATTGCTTTTCAACACTTTTAATTCGATATTTTGCAAACAAACATGTCATCCCGCTTAGCTGGGAAAATATTCAATCAGTAGTAAATATAATGCAATAAATTTAAGCGTAAAACATATTAAAAATGAAATAATAATATGTGAAAGCGTTTATGCTTTTATTTGCAAAATTCCGCAAATTTAATTTGCAGGTTTGGAAGGAGGTTGTGAATAATTTGTTAGGATTCATTCTAACGCTGCTGGTGGCCGCCTTTGTGGGCTGGATAGGCGATGCGATTGTTAAAAATGATATGCCGGGCGGATTCTGGGGCGCAATGCTGGCAGGCCTTATTGGATCTTGGATAGGTGCATATATACCATTTTTTAATAATATCGGACCAACTGTTGGAGGTATTGCTTTAATTCCCGCAATTCTTGGAGCTGCAATATTTGTTTTTCTTCTGGGATTGTTTAAGAGAGCGACTGTTCGGGCAGGTGAGTAGAGCCCGGGGACAGCTTTGCTCTGAATTTGGGTAAAAAAGCTGAATTTCCTGTAACAAAAGTTTGGAGCGGCTTTGCCTTCTTGCTTTTTGGTTTTGATAATGCCAATTTTCTTAAAATAGAAGCTCGGGGACAACTTTACCCTGCTTTAGGGTATAATAATGTTTAACTTCAAAGACATAACCTAATGGCAGCTTTGTCCGACTTTTTTCAAGGTATATTGATGCTTGACTGAAAAAGAGGCTTATTGCCTCTTTTTTTTTGCGTTTTTTCCTTTCATAATTTTCTATCATTTCAAATATCTTTTTTGTGAAGGATTTTCTTCTGCAGTCAGGGGGGTTATGGTTTGTTTATGATAAGAATGTTTAAGGTAAAAAAGGTTCTATTGGTAATGTTGCTTCTTATCTTCATCGCATGCCTTGTAATATTTTCCGGGAAAACAATTGAGGCGGCCAATAATGGAATCAGATTATGGCTTAATATTGTTTTCCCGTCGTTATTTCCCTTTTTAGTTGCTTCAAGTCTCTTAAGCAAAAGCGGTATTATCAAAAAACTCGGCAAACTCCTGGAACCGGTTATGAGGCCTTTTTTCAACGTTCCGGGATGTGGATCTTTCCCTCTTGCCATGGGAATAACCAGCGGTTATCCTGTCGGTGCCAAGCTGACTGCAGAATTGAGGGAAGAAAATTATATATCAAAAGAGGAAGCGGAAAGACTTTTGACTTTTACAAACAATTCAGGTCCTTTGTTTATCATTGGAGCGGTTGCTGTTGGCATGTTCAGGAACCATAAGCTTGGATTCTTGCTTCTTGCGTCCCATATTTTGGCTGGCATTACGGTGGGTATGATATTTAAACATTACAAAGGCGAGAAAAAAAACAATGGCAGTGTAATGAATAAAGTAAAACAATGGAATGCTAAGAAGCCGGGTACGGAAAACTTTGGCAAAATACTTGGGGAAGCTGTGAAAAATGCAGTAACGACTTTATTGCAGATAGGCGGGTATATTATTTTTTTCTCAGTGCTGATTTGCCTGTTGAACGAGACTGGAATAATATCAGGTCTTACCTGGATTTTTTACAGGTTGTTGAATTGCTATGGTATTGATAAGAGTATTATTGAATCGATTCTCAACGGTTTTTTTGAAATAACCGCCGGAACCAGCTTGGCTGGAAGTTCAGGTTCAGGTTTGATCCAGAGGGCAACTGCGGCAGCTTTTATTTTGGGATGGGCCGGCCTGTCAGTCCATTCTCAGGTGGCAGGAATAATAAGCAGTACTGACATCAGTTTGAGGCCGTATTTAAAGGGCAAATTTCTCCAGGGAGTAATTGCTGCAGTCTATACTTATATTATGTTAAAACTTTTTTATCCGGTTTTTAACAATGAAATGCCTGTATTTTACGAATCAGGGTTTATGGACGCATTCAGTCTGCAAGAAGTATTTGTGACTTCATTGATGTACCTGGGATTTTCCTTGATGATACTTCTGGTTTCATCCCTGGCCGGCAAAATGTTAATAAAGAAAATACAGTCAGGACAAAAAGCAGCAAAGAAAGCATGAAAGGCAATAAGGATATTTCCGAGGTTGAAGTATTAAATCAGGGAATGTGGCTTATGCAGGGCATAAGAATCTAACATGGAATGAATAGAATAATAGAACATATAAAGAGAGCATATAAAGCGCATTGGATTATTTAAGTTCTTCCCGGTTCAGTTTGATTACATCAAGGGTGTCTTTCAGTATTTCTTCTACTTTATTCAGGATGCTGTCTGCATATTCTTTTGTGCCTAAACGTATTTCACGGGCATTTTTCTGTGCATTTGCAATAATTTCGTTAGCCTGCTCATATGCCTTTTTGGTTATTTCATGCTCATTAATAAGCGAAGAAATTTTGTTTTCGGCGTTTTTTATTATTGAGTTGGCTTCTTTTTGAGCTTCCATTAATATTCTTTGTCTTTCCTCTTTTATCCATTTTGCCTGCTTCAAGTCATCCGGAAGCTTGAGCCTGGTCTCTTTAATAATTTCAAGAACTTCCTCCCGGTCAACAATACACTTGCCGGATAAAGGCAAACCTGGGCTTTTCTCAATTAAATCTTCCAATGTTTCAAGTATTGAATAAATTTCCATTGCTTTCCCCCTGTTTATACCTGAATTTTTCTAAAATTTTACCCTTTATGCAATCAGGCACCATACCGTCAATTACCCCATTGTTGATTGCGAGTTCCTTGATTGCACTGGAACTCAAATATGTGTAATTTATGCTGGTCATCATAAAAATAGTTTCTATATCCGGAGCAAGCTCTTTATTTATTAAAGCCATTTGGAATTCATTTTCAAAATCAGAAATAGCCCTGAGCCCACGAACTATTACACGGGCATTGCATTTTTTCAGAAGGTCAACCGTAAGACCTGAAAAACTTACTATTTCTATGTCCGGTCTTCCGGCAAGTACGGTTTTCAGCAAATCTACCCGCTCCTCAATGGTAAATGTGGGCTTCTTATTGGTGTTTATCAACACAGCCACTATGAGTTTGTCGCACATTTTTACCGCTCTGTTTATAATATCCAGATGTCCGTTGGTAACCGGGTCGAAACTTCCCGGATAAACAAAAATATTCAATCTATCCGTTCCTTTCAGCAGTTAATTTTCATCAATTATTTTTTTGTAAAATGAAAGTACAGTGTCCCCAAACAGCCGTTCGTCAACCATTCCAAAGTTTAAGACAACTTCCTGGAGTTTATCGGTTTTATGACGTTCAACAACTATAATACCATTGTCCTCTATTATACCACTATTTGATATAGAATTTAATGCCCGATGAATAAAATTTTTACCATATGGGGGATCCAGAAAAATAATATCAAATTTCCGGACATTTTGCAGCCTGGAAATTGCATTGTCCCATGAAGTCCGGTATACTTCGGCTTTATCCATAAGTTTTGTGTGCGTAAGATTATCCCGTATAACCGATATTGCTTCACCGTTTATATCGACAAATACCGCGCTTTTTGCCCCCCTGCTCAAAGCTTCTATTCCGAGGCTGCCGGTTCCGGCAAACAAATCCAGAACATCAGCCTCGTGCATGTGGTTCCGCAATATATTAAACAAGGCTTCTTTTACTTTTTCAGATGTAGGTCTTGTATTCATACCCTTAACGGTTTTCAGCCTGTGGTTTTTGGCTGTACCTGCAATAACACGTAATATATTAATTACCTCCCAAGACTTTTTGTATGTATACGAAACTTGTCAATTGAAAATCAAGCTTGCATAAAATTTAAAATCCAATTGAGTTCCAGGGGCGAGATATCCTAATTGAAACTCAAGTCCTTCCGATTGAACTTCTTCATAATTTTTTCCTTCAATACGCTATTTTCCTTGCTTTCCAGCAACCTGTCAGTTTCAAGAAGAGTCAGGGCGGCTTCTTGTGCGCTTTTTAACACATCCATGTCTTTATAAAGATTTGCAATTTTAAGCTCCGGAAGGCCATGCTGGCGGGTTCCGAAGAAATCACCGGGTCCCCTCAATTCAAGATCCTTTTCCGATATGGCAAACCCGTCATTTGTTTCTTGCAGAACTGCCAGCCGCTCTTTTGAGACCTCGGATTTGCCTTCACTGTACAGGATACAGTATGACTGGTGCTTACCACGGCCTACTCTTCCGCGAAGCTGATGAAGCTGTGCCAGTCCAAACCGCTCGGCGTTTTCTATTACCATGATGCAGGCATTTGGAACATTTACACCGACTTCAATTACTGTAGTCGATACCAGTATGTCTGTTTTCCCGTTAATAAAGTCTCTCATAATTTCTTCTTTTTCTTTGGGTTTGGTTTTGCCATGGATTAATGCTGTCCTAAGGTCTGGAAAATCCACATTTGCTATTTGCTCCGCCATATCCATGGCAGACTTTGCATCTATAGCCTCCGATTCTTCTATAAGAGGGCATACGATGTAGACCTGCCTGCCTTCATTAACCTTTTTTCTGATAAAATTGTTTATCCTGCTCCGCATGTTCTCCTGTACAACATATGTATCTACAGGCTTCCTGTCGGGAGGAAGCTCATCTATCACCGAAATATCAAGATCACCATAAAGAATAAGAGCAAGGGTCCTCGGGATAGGAGTTGCAGTCATAACCAAAACATCCGGGTTTTCTCCCTTCCGGGACAGCAAGGCCCTTTGGCGGACTCCAAATCTGTGCTGCTCGTCTGTTATCACAAGTCCAAGACACTTGAAGGTTACATTGTCTTCCAAGAGGGCATGGGTACCAATTACAATATCTATTTCGCCTGAATTGATTTTGGTAATCAGTTCTTCTTTTTGCTTTTTTGTTATACTTCCTGTCAGCAGCCCGACATTTATTCCATAATGGGAAACAAGTGAACTGATTGAGTTGTAATGCTGCTCGGCAAGTATTTCCGTCGGAACCATCAGACAACCCTGATAACCGCTTTTTATAGCTTTAAACAGAGCTATAACGGCAACAATTGTTTTTCCTGATCCCACATCGCCCTGAATAAGGCGGTTCATAACCTTTGAGCTTTCCATATCCTTTGAAACCTCTTGAATAACCCTTTTCTGAGCCCGGGTCAGTTCAAAGGGCAAACCCCTGATGAAAGAATCAATTTCTTCTATATGGGAACCAAAAGCTATACCAGGCTTATCAAAGTCTATGGAATGCTTTGTTGCAAGAAGCCCAAGCTGAAAGAGAAGCAATTCCTCAAATACAAGCCTGTATCTTGCATTGCGGAAATCCTCTTCACTGCGTGGAAAATGTATATTTTGGATGCAGTAGTTTATCTCGCTTAAGTGGTATTTGCTTCTTATCCATTCCGGAAGGGGGTCCGGGATGGTGTTGTCTATGCTGTCCAGGGCGGTGCGGATAACCTTTCTGATGATGTTCTGGGTAAGGTTTTTTGTTGAAGGATATATGGGGACAATGCAGCACATATTTTGCATTTCCTCATCTTTTTTCTCATATACGGGGTTCAACATCTCAATATAATTGAATTTCCTGTTTACTTTTCCATAAAACAAATAAGTTTCCCCTGGCTTGAAGGCATTCTTGATATAGTGAAGATTGAACCAGGTCACTGTTAAAATACCGGTATTGTCACGCACTTGCAATTTATATATGGCCAGGGATTTCCGTGGCCTTGATACCTGCACTTTTGATAAAACAGTACCTTCCACAGAGCATGCTTCACCGTCAAAAAGGACGGCAATGGGTTTTATGGTTCTTCTGTCCTCATAATCCCTGGGGAAGTGTGTAATAACATCTTCCACAGTATAAATTCCAAGTTTAGCAAACAGTTTTGCCCTTTCTTCGCCAACACCTTTTAAATATCTGATGGGTTTTTCAAAAATATTTGAAACTTTCAATTGCATGGCAATCTTAAGGTTCCTTTCAAATGTTTCACGGTATAAATGTTATATTACAGTATTAACTACAAATTTATTTTACCATAATCATTGCCAAATAAAAACGTATCAAGCCAGACCTATAAATAGCATTAATAATCACGTAGTTGAAAAAATGCAATGCATGCAGAATAATAATAAATGCCATGTTATATTCTGCATACATTGCATTTAAGTCAGACAGTCTTTTATGAGAAAATGTCAAAAAAGCTTGCATATGAAACTACTTATGTGTTAGAATATTATTTGTTTTGATCGGAAGTAAATAATAACTTTAAATAAATCAGTTATACGCCGCCAAGGAGGAGGTGCGCAATATGGCAAAATGTGAAATATGCAACAAGGAAACCAAGTTTGGAAACAATGTGAGCCACTCGGTAAGAAAGACAAACAGATCATGGAAGCCAAATGTAAGAAAAGTTAAGATTAATATTAACGGGTCTGTTAAGAAAGCCAACGTTTGCACGAGGTGTTTACGTTCAAATAAAGTTACCCGTGCAGTTTAATAAATCCGAAAATTGATAACCTCCGGTATAGCCGGAGGTTTTGGCTTTTTACAGGCTTATGAAATTCTGATTCAACAGTAAAACCTGTGGGCATACCCCAGGTTTATTTTATATTTCCAACAAAAAATCAGCCGCAAAGAAATAAAAACCTTTTATTAAACAGAAATCAGGCGTGGCAATCGCTCTTTGGCAAGGTTGTTGTAATTTTTATATGTAGCTTTGCTGCAGCAGCATATAAATTTCTATTGTTTTATCCGATTCTAAATACCTTTTTTATTATTCTGCTTAAAAACCTGGGCAACTTGACAACAACTATTTTCATCATAACACTCCCTCCACATTAAAGCTCTATCATTACTAATATATTCATAAAATTTTTTTTAGTGAATGTTTTTGTACAGAGAATATGAAGGGTTGTCCTGTGAAAAAAGCAGGGATGTTTTTTCCCTGCAAACTTGCGCCAAGGTATGCCGGAATGATAACTTTTTCATGCTGAAAAATAACAGTGTCCTGTGAGGTTTGGATTTGTGCAAAAAAATATTTTCAACCGTTCTCAAACCTAAGGGAGTTTTCTTGCTTTGTATATCAGTAGGGGTAGTTTCCAAAACCACACCACGGCCTGAATCCAGGTGCAAATCCTGGTCCGAATCCGCCAAAGGGGAAGCCAAACCCGGGGAAAAACGGTCTTCTGCGAAGAAGTCTTCTGATAAGGAGTACGCTTATAAGGTCTCTGAGAAGCCGTCTGCCGCCAAAACCAAGCTGCCTGTTTTCCTGGTTTTCCATTTTTGTGACTTCTGCCTCTACTTCTGATTCTACCCGGTTATATACTGAATCTACCATTTTTTCAAGCTCTTCTCTTGACGGGGTATACATTTCACCCTTTTTCATGTTCAAATTCTCACATTCCATATCACAAACAGGGTTAACAATATGGTAGATTTTGGGATACATGTTTTCAAGATTTTCTTCAGCCATTGTCATCATAGGTGCGTATTGGTTTGGCATGTTCATCATTTGCATAAAAGGCATATATGAATCATCTCTCATATGATAGAACCTCCCTGAAAAATTTATGTCTACTCCTATTTTATGCTTCAACATAAAATAGGTGACAAAACTTCCTTAAATGCAACCATACACCTGTTAAAACTTTGTGTTTTTATGACACTCAGGTATTCATGCCATGCAATACCATAAAAATAAAAAAAGCAGCCCGCTTTAGCAACGGACTGCAGTTTTATATTTATTTTTTTATTTCCTTAAATGGCAGGTTTTCATTAAAACAGATGGCAGCACCTACAGCGGTTGCAAATTCAGCATTTTCAGGTGTTATAAAATTAACTCCGAACAATTTTTTCAATTCTTCAAAAATATCTTTTGATTGCGGAACATTTGTAAGATTGCCGGTTAAAACCACGTCATTTATACCATTCATTTTTGTAGCAAACACAGCCAGCATCCCAATTGTCTGGAAGACAAGGTTTATTATGCCCAGAGCATAATCTGCGGGTGTTGCAAGATCGCTGATTTTACCGAAGTTGGATGCAGTAGTTTCAGGTGGCAGTCCGACAAGCTCATCGCTGGTTATGTCGCCAATCCGAAGGTCTATGTTGGCAAGATTGCCTCCCCGGGCAGTTTCAATCAAGTCCTGAAAATGACGTACATTAAGCATTTTGCTGGAAAGCCCCAGGAGAGTGCCTCCTCCGACACCAGACCCTCCAATGTGCTTTACAGTTTTATTGTCTGCAATGACAAAAGCCGTACCTGTTCCCATGCTAACTATGATAGCTTTTTTAAGCTTGCATAAAAACAAGCCACCCATGCCTATGGCGTTAAACTCGTCAACTTTTCCCGTAGGTATGCCGTAAATCCTGTCTGTGATATATGATGAACCTACTCCGGTCACCATGACCCGCTTAATATCGGATATTGAGAGCCCGTTTATATTCAGGAATTTTCCAAAGGCACCATATACAGATGCTATCGGGTCTGTTGCTCTGACAAGAAGAGGGCTGACAATCTGGCCATTATAAAACCCTGCTATTTTTGTCGTGCTGCCTCCGATATCAATACCAATTATCTTATCCATACCAATGCCCCCTTTAGCCTCCTATAATCATTTTTATAATGGCATCTGTAACTCCGGCAATTCCTTCACCGCCAAAAATTCCTGATGCAGCAACATTTCCGGTATTTTGGGATTGCGGACGTATACGGTCAAGAATAAACCTTACCACACCACCAATAACCACGGCGGAAGAAATGTAAAATGGTAGATACATGCCTATTCCAAGAGTCATGGCCGGAACCTTGAGGAGATATAAAAGCACCCCTGCTATAGCAGCTATAGCAAACACAAGAGGGTTCCCAATGCCATTTACCATTTGGCTGACCGCATACGCCTGGCCTGCAGAAAGCTCTGTTCCAGGACCTACTCCTCCGAATCGGCCGATAACTGCAAACATTACAATGGCTGCAACCACCGATCCGATAATACCGCCAACAACCTGTGATATCAACTGGGCTACCGGGTTTGTACCGATGACATGACCGGCTTTGTAGTCGTTGAGAAGATCTCCCGCATATCCGCAGGCGACCGCCACGCAAGCTGCAGCAAAAAAAGCTGAGGCAGCATCAAGATTTACTAAAAGGCGTATCCCAAGAAGTACAATAATTGCAAAAATCTCCATTGGGTTAATGCCGGTTTCACCGGTTAATGTGGCAGCCATGGCAGATACAATGAATACCCCTATAATCAAAAGTATTGAAGCAACAGGACCCAAACCGCAAACAACGGATAATACAAAAGAAATACCTATGGCTATAACAGTAAGCAAAGTTGTTTTGTTTGATTTCGGTTTGTCGCTTTTACCCAGACTTGCCTTTGTTTCACTTTTGCTGCCAATTTGCTTTTTTATAAATGCAACAACAAAGGATATGACAACTCCCAGGCCTGTTCCCACCATCAGGCCTATACCGGCGGTTTGGGCAAATGAGGTTGCAGCATCAACTGACTCGAAAACACCCAATGCGGGACCAAAAGGAATTATTATCACATAGGACAATACTGCTCCTATAAACCATACCATGGTATAAAGGGAACCTATCAGATAGCCTATTGCACCGGCCATGGGAGATACCCATACGGAAACAAAGAAGTTTCTTGATATCAGCCATTGAGACTGAATTAACGAAGGAATTACTTTCAGGTTGTCCCGTAGATAGGTGAAGAGTGCAGAAAAGGCCATTGTTCCAAAGAGTACGACAGATTTTTTCCCGCCCTTGTCACCTGCGGATATTGTCTCAGCAGCCGCCATTCCTATAGGATAAGGCAAATTGTCCCGTTCTACAAACTTTGGGCGCAGAAACCATGTCAGTACCGTTCCTAAAATAGTGCCGGCCAAAGCAACAGCAATGACTTTCCACAAATGCTCCGAAATCAGGCCTTCGCCCTCCCATATTCCTGACATCCAAAGCCCCGGCAGGGTAAAGGCCAGTCCCCCGGCAACCATTGAACCTGCAGACATGGAGGTTTGTGTAATGTTTATTTCATTTAGTGTAGTCTTTCCCAGTGCCTTCAACAATGCCATTGAAAGCACGGATACAAAGATTATGGGCCAGGGCAGCGCGCTTAATCGGAGCGCTATATACATTGAACTGGCAGTTATAACAGCTGACCCCATAGCACCAATTATAAGGCTTCTTAATGATAATTGATCTATTCCTGCAAATATATGTTCATTTTTTTTCTGATTAGTCACTTTAAACCCTCCAATACACAATATAATTGTTTATGCAAAAAGCATGAGACAAACATAGTTTGTCCTTAACACCAAAGTTAAACTAAAATAATGAAAAACATTATGCATTACAATGATGTTTTTCAAAAAAAATCCGATATAAAAACAAATGGAAAATAGCGCAAAATCAGAATAGTTCTGCGCATAGAACGCGCTTTATGGTGAGTAAAGGATAAACATGAAAATCAACCTCCGTTCTTATTCCCAAAGGGATATAAGTCGAATTAAGTTTTGCTTAAAATGATCCAAACCAAGTCCGGTTTCAAAAATTGAATACCGGCCGGGCAGGAGTAATAATTAATCAAGCCAAAGGTGCCTAAGATGTCTGAGGAAACACTTTTCTTCCTCCTGAAGGAGTCATACCACACTGCACCGGAAAAGTAACAGCAAATTGGCTCAAAAAATTTATTTTCAATAATATAACACATGGACAATACATAGCGCAAGAAAAATTTGAAGTAAAATACCTGGAAAAAATAATGTACAATATATATGTACATTATTACATAATGATGTTATGTTGTAATTAAATGGTTGCTTTACCGGGTGCCAATGCATGTATTTTGGGTCGAGAGAGGGCAATACGGCTTAGTTCTTATTAAAATTTTCCAGCAAGACATATAAACTAATTCCGACATGAAGTATAATAATCTTAATGTACAGTAATCATATCTACTTTATGAAAAACATATTTCCCAATAACGGAGGTCAGGTTGAAAGGTGAGTTTGGAGAACTTTAAAAAATGCAATATATCAAACAAAATAAATGAGGACAAGCCAAAGCTTCTGCTTGTGGAAGATGATGCGGCAATTGCCATTGGCCTTGAATATTCTCTTGCACAGGAAGGATTTGAGGTTCAGTTATGTTATGATGCAGCTTCCGCTTTATCTGCTATATCAAAAAATCTGTTTGACCTGGCTTTGATTGATATTTCGTTGCCCGACGGAAACGGTTTTGATATATGCAGAAGGATTAAAGAAAGCTGTGATACACCTGTTATTTTCCTGACAGCAAGGGATGATGAGGGAAGCGTAGTCATGGGGCTGGACATAGGAGCGGACGACTATATAACCAAGCCTTTCAGAATACGGGAACTGCAGTCAAGAATCCGGAGTGTATTGCGAAGAAGCAACAGGGCATCCCAGGGTGATGTTATTGTCCAGTATGGAAATGTTACGGTGAACATCACAAAGGGTCAGGTCAGAAAAAACGGTAAAGACGTGTTTTTAACAGCATTGGAGTACCGTCTTCTTCTTACACTGATAAACAATGAGGGACGTGTTTTGACAAGAAACATGCTGCTGGAAAGCATTTGGGATGTTTCCGGGGATTTTGTAAACGATAATACGCTTACAGTTTACATAAAGCGATTGAGAAGTAAAATCGAGGATGACCCTCAAAACCCTGAAATTATAAAAACAGTACGGGGAATTGGATATCAGATTTAACAGGTTAATTTCATGAAAAGTATAGGGAGCAGGAGAATTTTATGAGTTTTTTCAGAAACCCTGAAATCAAAATAATTTCAACGGTAATTGCTTTTATATCTTTGATGCTTGTCTCAGCAGGCTTTATAATAAGCATTCCTACCGGCTTGCTTGTTCTTTTATCGGTAATCATTCTATGTATGATATTTTTATTGTTTACAATCTACCGTTACAGAAAAATAAGGGAATTATCCGAGTATTTAAGGCGTCTATGCAAGGGTGAACAAGTGCTGGATGTCCGGGACAACAGGGAAGGGGAATTAAGCATATTAAAAAGTGAAATTTATAAAGTGACATTGATGCTCTCTGAATACAATGAAAGGCTGATAAAAGAAAAGGCTTACTTGTCGGAACAGCTTGCAGATATTTCCCACCAGATAAAAACTCCTCTTACATCAATGATGGTGATGGCAGACCTGCTTCGTAATGAAAACCTGCCTCCAGACAAGCGAATCGAGTTTACATCACATATATACTCTCAGTTGGAGCGCTTAAAGTGGCTTGTTTCTTCTCTCCTTACGATTTCAAGGCTTGATGCGGGAGTTGTCAAAATGAAAGGTGAAAAGGTATTGGCAAAGGATTTGATTAAGGATGCCATAAATCCTTTGCTTGTTTCAATGGAGCTTAAGGAAATAGAATATAGCATGGACGGAGAGGAAAATTATATAAAATGTGATTTGAGATGGACTGCCGAAGCAATTATCAATATTTTAAAGAATTGCGTGGAGCATACCCCTAAGGGAGGCAAAATTCAAATTTCTGTGGCGGACAACCCCTTGTTCTCGGAAATTAAAATTGCCGATAACGGAAAAGGAATAGAAAAAGAGGATCTTCCCCATATTTTCTCCCGGTTTTACAGGGGAAAAGGCAGTATGCCTGAAAGTGCCGGCATAGGGCTTGCCATGTCAAAAAGCATTATTGAAGGGCAGGGCGGAGAAATTTCAGTAGACAGCAAGCCTGGGAAAGGCAGTACTTTTACAATCCGGTTGAATAAAACCGTATTGTGATTTATGCCATTTATTGTAAGTTATTTCCCACAGGCGCATAGCTTATAAGCATTTATCCTTTTTTCCAAATTGGCTCATGATAAAAACCCCATTGAAAATTATCCGGACAGTGACAAAATTGTCACAAGCACAGTCACCGAATTGTCACCATGATTAAATAACATTAACATTGAGAAATTTTCCAATTGGAATATATTACGCATGATAACCCGGAGGTATAGTATGGAGATACTGAGAGTTGAAAATCTTACAAAAATTTATGGCAAGGGGCGCACCGCAGTAACAGCCCTGGACAATGTTTCCTTTACGGTTCGAAAAGGTGAATTTTTGGCGGTTATAGGGCCATCCGGCTCAGGCAAGTCAACCTTGCTTCATATTATTGGAGGTGTGGACTACCCCACATCAGGAAAAGTATATATTGGCGGAACCGACATATACAGCCTGAATGAGTCAAATCTTGCAATTTTCAGAAGAAGGCAGATCGGGCTTATTTATCAATTCTACAATCTGATACCGGTACTTAATGTTGAAGAAAACATTACCCTGCCGCTGCTCCTTGATGGCAGGAAAGAGGACAAAAACCACCTTAATGAACTATTGAATACATTGGGGCTAAAGGACCGCAAAAATCACCTTCCCAATGAGCTTTCCGGAGGGGAGCAGCAGAGGGTATCCATCGGACGTGCCTTAATTAACAACCCGGCTCTTGTGCTTGCCGATGAACCCACAGGAAACCTTGACAGCAGGAACAGCGCGGAAATTGTGAGCCTTTTGAAGCTTTACAATAAAAAATACAACCAGACATTGATTGTAATCACCCATGACGAAAAAATAGCCCTGCAGGCCAACAGAGTTATAAGCATTCAGGACGGCAGAATAGCCAATGATGAGGTGATTGGCTCATGAATATCATTAACAGGGTTACCTTAAAAGTTCTGAAAAAGAACAAGATACGGACTATCGTAACTATAATCGGTGTCATCCTTTCAGCGGCAATGTTAACTGCAGTAACTACACTGGTTTCAAGCATGCAAAATTACCTTGTCAGGACTGCCATAATTATGGAAGGTGACTGGCATACCCACCTTTATGGCGGCAATTTGGAGCAAGCAAATACTCTTTCGGAAATGGAAGAACTGGAAAATGTTTTTGTTGTTAAAAGCGGCGGTTATGCAATGCTGGAGGGCAGCAAGAATGGAAATAAGCCATATCTTCACATTCTGGAGCTTGATGAAAAAGCCATGGGTTCATTGCCTGTCCGCCTGATAACCGGAAGGCTTCCTGAAAATGAAAATGAAGTGCTTGTTTCATACCATGTGTTTACAAACGGAGGCGTGGAATACAAGCCGGGAGATAAACTGAAGCTTGATATAGGCCACCGCTTGTCGGAAGGCGGCATTGTTTTGAACCAACTGAGTGGTTACCTGCATGGGGATGACGGGATGACAGAAAGGCTTGTTGTTGAGCAAACCCGGGAATTTACCGTAACAGGGATATGTGAGCGGCTTCCTTATACGCTGGAAGAGTATAATGCACCAGGATATTCAATTGTTACTGTTTTGAACGAGGATAAGCTGTCCGGGGAAGACAAGGTGGATATATTTTTTAAAGCTAAAAACATACGCCGGATTTATAAAATTACCGAAAGCATTGCAGATGCCGGGTACATTGAAGCTTACCAATACAACAGGGAATTGCTGATGTACCAGGGCGTAAGTACCAATGATGTTTTTATCAGGGTTTTGTACAGCCTTGCAGCGATATTGATTCTGCTTATAATGATAGGGTCGGTATCCCTTATATACAACTCGTTTTCCATCTCGGTAAGCGAGCGGAAAAGACAGTTTGGCCTTCTTTCGGGGGCAGGCGCGACAAGCAGGCAGTTAAAACATTCCGTTCTGTTTGAGGCACTTGTGATAGGGGCCGTCGGAATCCCTCTGGGGATACTTTCAGGGATAGTGGGAATCGGCACGACTCTCTACTTTTTGAAGGACATTTTTGCTTCTTTCATGAGTATTTCCAATGTTACATTAGCGCCAACACTTACAGTTTCTGCAGCAGCTATAATTGCTGCAGCAGTTACGGCTTTGGTGACAATTTTAATATCCGCTTTCATCCCGGCCCACAGGGCGGCAAAAATATCAGCCATTGAGGCCATACGGCAAACTACGGATATCAGACTGAGCGGGAAACAGGTAAGGACTTCCCCAATTATCCGGATGTTGTTTGGAATGGAGGGGAATCTTGCCGTCAAAAACTTCAGGAGAAACAAGCGGAGGTACAGGAGCACTGTTGTATCTCTGTTCATAAGTATTGTATTATTTGTTTCAACTTCGGCATTTTGCAAATATCTTGTGGACGGCACCAAAAGCGTTTATGAAGTTAAAAAATATGATATTTGTTATTATACGGGACAAAAAAAGCTTAGCGATTCCATGATGACCGCATTTAACAGCATACTTGCCATGGAAGAGGTAAGCGAAGGGCAGTACGTGAAAGATATATTTGTAAATTCAGTCATTCCAACAGACAAGGTTACTGAAACTTTCTACAATAAGAGCTTAATTAAGGGATATATGAGGGATAAGGAAAGTATAAACGTTGGACTCCTTATTTGCGGAATTCAGCATGATGCATTTGTAAAATATATCAGCGACCTTGGACTTGATATCAAAGATTTTGAAAACTCTGAAATATTAACCGGAGTATTGCTTGACCATCAGCATTATTATGATTATGAAGAAAAGCGTTATATTGATATGACAGTATTCAAAGAGAGAAAGCCCTGGCCTCTGCCGGTATCACTTTACACAGACAAAGACGGTTATAGTGAAATCGAAGTTTATATAGCTGCATATGCAGACTGGGCACCCCTTGCCGTAGATGATTACTCCAATGGCAATTATACTACACTTATTGTGGACTTTGATATGACAAATAAATTCTATGAAGGCATTGAAGATAACTGGGGCGATGTGACATTGATCATAAAAGCTAAGGACCCTGCGAAAGCTGAAGTCAAAATTAAAGATATACTCATAGATGCAGGGTTTGATACGTCAGGTTTGTATAATGCCGCTGCGGACATGCAAAGCACAAAGAACATAATTACCGTAATGATGGTGTTCTCCTATGGGTTCATAACCCTGATATCATTAATTGCAATTGCCAATGTATTCAACACCATTTCCACCAATATGAATCTTCGAAGAAAGGAATTTGCAATGCTGAAATCGGTGGGAATGACTAAGAGCGGCTTTAATAAAATGTTGAATTATGAATGTGTATTTTACGGGCTGAAGTCCCTAATCTATGGAATTCCGGTTGCACTGTTGTTCACGTGGATGATTTTCAAAAGCCTGCGGCAGGGAGTCGATATAGCCTTCCAGTTACCTGTAAGCAGCATTCTAACCAGCGTTTTGAGTGTATTTATAGTAGTATTTGTAACCATGATCTATTCCATGAGAAAAATACGCAACGAGAACATACTGGATGCCCTGAAGTGTGAGAATTTATAGAAGCCAGCCAGGACAGGGGGGCGGTTTCATGTCTTGAACAAGATATGGATCCGTTCCCTTGTAATCTGTATTGCTTGTAAATATTCAAGCACAACCTGGCATATATTTCATTCTTTCCAGATTCCTATTTGCCTTGCCGTACAATTGGCTTTTTTTGATGTAGATCTGCACAGCGACTTTTCTTCCAAGATGACTCAAAATCTTTTATCAGAGTATACAAACTTTTCCCGACTTGAAGTATAATTAATAGGGTTGCATTTGGATTTGTGAAACGAGGAGTGTTAATTTGAGATTTTTCAAAGTAGCGGCAAGAAGGCTCAAAAGCAGTTATAACAGAAATCAGCTTTTATTTATTATCGAGGCGGTTCTGATAAATGCATCTCTTGTATTAAACCAGGGAATTTATGTGTCCGGATATATGGTTTTGTTAAATGCTTCAGATTTCCTGGTGGGTATTTTGAACAGCTCCAACGCATGGGCAACAATGGCCTCTATTTTCTCATTTTTAGTATATGAAAGGCTTGAAAAGCGAAAAGGTTTCCTTATCGCATTGGTTTCGCTTTCGAGGCTGCTGGTTTGCAGCATAATCTTCCTGCCTTTATTCATAAAAAGCCAGGCGGTTCTTCTGACAGTTGCATCAACCATGGTAATAGCAGGAAATATACTATGGGGTTTTTATTCTGTTGGCTGGATGGTATGGATTATGAGTGTCTCCCCAAAAGAGAACAGAAGCAGCTTCATGTATACCAGAATGCTAATATTAAGGATTGGAATTATAGCTGTTATGATCAGCTCGGGGTATGTACTTGACTATTTTAATAAAAGCTATGGAGGATTCCTTGTAGTTTACCTTGCCAGCCTTGTGCTTGCCGTTCTTGACATCATCGTATTGCTTAAAATAGAAGAACCAGAGAAAAAAGCGGTGAAGCAGGAAAAGTTCGATATGTCGGTTTTTCTTGACCCGGTAAAAAAAATTGACTACAGGAAATATTTGATATTTACATTCTTTTTTTATATCACTCTTACGATATCTTCTTCATATTCGCCCCTTTATCTTGTGAAGTACCTGAAATTTGATTACACATTTGTTTCAAGTATTACGATGGTTTCCTATGTTTTTATGGTTTTATCGACACAATTCTGGAGCAGGATGGAACACAAAAAAGGTATGGAATTTGTATTCGCTGCAACTGCATTTATAATAGCCCTGGAATTTTTGGTTTATGGATTCCTCACCGAAAAAACTTATTTTCTTCTTTACATAGCACCGGTGTTCAGCGGGATAGGCAACGGAGGCTTCAATATCTGCCTGGTGAACTACAGGTATGACCTTATGCCTGAGGATAACAGAACGGTGTATGAAGGCTGGTTCGGAGCGGTGTATGGCCTTTGCACGCTTTTTGCACCGGTTATTGGCAGTATTCTAATGAATCATCTCCCTGTAATCGGAAATCGAATATTTGCCTATGGAAATTATCAGCTTCTTTATATCATTTCCTTTACGACATGCAGCTTTGTGATATTCATGTTTTTTAAAGGCCCAAGGTTTTCACGAATGTTTCAAGCCTCCGCAGTTAACTGCAATAATACCTTGAATACTTCGAATTGTGAAGTTGTAAAAGAAATTTCTGAAGAAAACTAAGCAGGCTTGATAACAAGGCATTTCAAACCGATAATTCTCGAATTCAGGTTGAAAAATCCATGTTGGACTAATCTCTTATGCACAGGGAGTCGGAGTCTGAACAAAAAAATATGGAAGATATATACAACAAGTATTGGTTATACTTAATAAAACTGATATTCAATCGTCGGTTTCCTGCGTGTTCTCGGCAATTCTGTAGCCAACGCCAACCTCTGTGAAAATATACCGGGGGTTCGTCGGATCATCTTCAATTTTTCTGCGGATACTGGCCATATGAACACGTAAAATTTTGTTATCCATAGGTGCGGAGGGTCCCCAAAGCTCACGCAACATCGATTTATATGTCAGCACACGCCCCGGATGTTTGCCCAGTAAAGCTACAATTCTGAATTCGTTCGGAGTTAGATGAACATCTTCCCCGCGCACGCACACTCTTAACTTTTTATAGTCAATTTCCAGTTCTCCGACATGATAGCAACCGTCTATTCCAATTTCTTTGTTTCCTGATGCGGTAAGTGAATGCCTTAATGCTGTTCGTATACGGGCAAGTAATTCGATTGAACTAAATGGCTTCGTTATATAGTCATCTGCCCCGGAGTCCAAAGCAGCCGCTTTGTCTTCATCCGAGTTTCGCGCAGAAATCACGATGATGGGGGTCAATGTCCATTTCCGGACACTCGTTATGATATCACTGCCATCCATATCCGGAAGTCCAAGATCCAGCAAAATACAATCGGGACAGTGAGAAGTAATCATATGGAGTGCCAAATTTCCATCAGTTGCAGTAATGGTATCATATCCGGCCGCGCTAACTGTTGTTTTCAGATAGTTCAAAATACCCGGATCGTCCTCAATAATCAAAATCTTTTGAAGTATCTTATTCGACATACATATCCTCCTTGCACGGTAATGAGAATTCAAATGCAGCACCACCATGACGACTCTTCCCGGCAAACAATTGTCCCTCATGTGCTTCGATGATGGATCTGCACACAGATAATCCTATTCCCATGTTACGCCGATCATCGCTCCTGCTGCGTTTTGACAGATATGTTCCGTCAAGAATCTGAGGCAACAATGACGCCGGAATGCCGCACCCATCATCTTCGACAGAAATGAAAACCATACCATTCTCATTTCTGAGGTGAATCCATATTTTGGAGGCGCCCTCTGCATGTGCACTTACATTATCGAACAAGTTGATCAATACCTGCTCGATCAACATTGCGTCCATCGGAACAAGAATGATATCTTTGAGTGTGTCGGATTCCACGGGCAAAGAATCCGGAAGCCGATGATATTTCATGATCGCGCTGCCGATAATCTCCTCCAATACTTCACCCTCTTTTTTGATCATATGATTATTGCTGACACGGGTGACAGACAACAGGTTTTCAGTTACACGGACAAGCCATTCCGCATCTCTACGGATGCCTTCCGCCAAACGGATCAGATCGGCCCTGGATAATTCCTGTTCCTGTATTGTTGAACTTGCACCGATAATGGCAGTCAAAGGCGTGCGCAAATCATGAGCAATCGCACGCAATAAATTGGAATGCATTTTTTCTCGTTCTATGTCAAAGCGAAGCCGTTCCTGCTGTTTGATCTGTGTAGTCAGTGTACTGATCAGAATAGATACAATCAGCATGACCGTAAAAGTCAGAGGAAATTCTGTATAATCGATACTGAATGTCCAATATGGATATGTGAACATATATCTTACGCATAATGTACCAATGAATGCAGCAATTATTCCCCAAATGTACCCGTCAGTCCATCGGGCCACAATGACCACGGCCATTATAAAAATAGCTATGGCAAAGGGGTTGTTATCGTCATTGGCGAAGGACAAAAGTACTGCGAGTCCGATCGTTGCGCCGAGTGTTAACAGAAGGATAAGCACATTTTTGAATGTTTTATTTTTTTGAAGAAATGCTCTTAATTTATCCGTACGACTCACCTCCGAACATACATAACCATTATATCATGGCATCGCGTATCTCGTAATGAATTTTTGCATACTGAGTTATTCTTTCCGGAAAATTAGCGACAAAATATTGTATAATTCGAAATGTTTTGGGTCAATTGCAAGGAGAATAAAAAAGCACTTCTCTGGCAGTTATATCCTGACTTGGAACAAACCGATACAAAGAAACGAAGCAAAAACTGAAAGGAAGGAAAAAAATGTCTATCACCTGGATCATTACTGTACTATGTATTATTATTCTTACCCTTTTATATGTGGCCTGGAATTATATCCGGATCCGCAAAATGCCGGAGGGAACGGCTAATATGGTCGAAATGGCTGCAATTATCCGCTCTGGCGCGAATGCATTTATGATAACTGAATATAAAACCATTATAGTTGTTGTCGCTTTGATTGCATTGACTTTATCACTTTTTGTAGAAAAAACCAGTGGTATTACTTTCCTGATGGGTGCTACCATGAGTAGTTGTGTGTGCGTACTCGGAATGAAAAGCGCTACATACGCTAACGTAAGAACAGCAAACAAGGCACGTGAAAGCATGTCTATAGGTGATACTGTTAAAGTGGCGTTGTGTGGAGGCAGCATCTCCGGCTTGAGTGTACAGGCCTTTGGAATGCTCGGCCTGGTTGCGGTTCTGCTGATATGGGGCGGAGTCAACCATCAAACAGATGGCAGCGGTCTACTGATTCACCTTAGCGGAATTAACGCTTCTGTGATGCGTATATCAACATACTCCCTCGGATGTTCTTTGGTAGCCATGTTCAACCGTGTAGCGGGTGGCAATTATACAAAAGCTGCGGATATTTCCGCTGATATTCTGGGAAAAATCCGGAATGATCTTCCTGAGGATGACAGCAGGGTTCCGAATGTAATTGCCGACTTCATCGGTGACAATGTCAATGATATTGCCGGTAATTGCTCAGACCTTCTTGAGAGTTTTGTCGCAACGATGTCTGCTACAATTATGATTGCTGTTATCTTGTTCCAGAAATTCAATATCGAACAAATGTTCATTCCGACTGTGATTTTCCCGATCATCCTTGCAGGGGCAGGTTTATTGAGCTGCCTGGTTGGTATGCTGTTTGCAAATGTGAAAAAGATGGGAAGCAATCCTTCTCACGAATTGAATCTGGCCACCTGGATCTCCGCAGGATTGACTGTCATTATCGGTCTTGGAGCTTCCTGGTTTGTCTTTGGAAAGATGGATGCTACAGATTTAAAAACATATGGATGGGTAGCAAGTTGGCTGAGCCCGTGGATTTGCGCAGTACTTGGACTTGCCAGCGGTGTGGCTATCGGTTCCATTACGGAATATTATACTTCCTCTGACTATAAACCTACCCGGAAACTTGCTGAAATGGCACCAGAGGGCGACGCCTTTATTATAACCAAAGGTGACGCAATTGGAAGCCGCAGCTGCCTGCTGCCGATTCTAGTGATTGGAATCGCACTTTTTATCAGCGGAAGAATTGGCGGTACCTATGGTATTGCTGTTGCGTCTCTCGGCATGCTTGCTTTCGTTGGTACGACAGTTTCAATTGACGCGTTTGGACCGATTGCTGATAATGCCGGTGGTTTGGCTGAAAGCTGCCACCTTCCCGATGATGTTCGCGTGATTACGGACAAGCTGGATTCCGTTGGAAATACGACTGCAGCCATTGGCAAGGGTTTTGCCATAGGTAGTGCTGCTTTTGCTACGGTTAGCTTGATTGTCTCATATGTTGGCAACTATACTCCGGCAAACTCGGAAATAATTCTGAATTTTGCCAGTTTCACTGTGATTGCCGGTGCGGTGATTGGTGGTGCCCTGGTGGAATACTTCAGTGCGATCCTGACGGACAATACGATTGAATCCGCACGTGCAATGGCTGATGAAGGTGACAAGCTTTTGTCTATTCCCGGTGTCATGGAAGGCAAAGTTCGCCCGGACTATAACCGCATGATTCAGATGGCAACGCAGGGAGCCCTCCGCAAAATGCTGCTCCCTTCCGTATTAGCTATGGTGATTCCTGTGCTTGGTGGATTTATTTTCGGTGTTGATTTTGTTGGTGGCTTGCTGATTGGGGCTACAATCGTCGCTATCCCTCGCGCCATCTTCATGGGAAATTCCGGTGGTACTTTCGATAATGCAAAGAAGTATATCGAATCCGGAGCTCTGAAGGGGCACGGCAAAGGAACAGCAGCCCATAAATCAGCGGTTACCGGTGATACTGTCGGCGATACACGCAAGGATGTTGTTGGTGTTGCACTTGATATCTTCATCAAGACAATGTCAACAGTTGCAAATACGCTGGTAAATGTTTTCAGAAACTTCACACTAATTCGATAATATTTTTACGAACTGAATGATTTTTACCCCATTTGCCGTCGCAGTCTGCTTGATACTGGCAGATTGCGGCGGTTATTTTATTCTTAGTTCTGGACTTCTGTTTCAGTCGGACAGCGATTTTCAAAAATCACTGAAAAACCCATTGATATGTTTCCACATACAGATACTATAAAAAATACCCCACAAACATCAATTCCATCAACCCGGTATTAATTTCCTAAGAATGGGCATATAGGAAGGCTGGATTTTGCAGGTAGAAAAAGGGAGAATCGCCCCTTGCCGATATTTACCGTGAAGCTATTCGCATGATTCCACAGCGAGAGTGTGAAATCAGACCGCGCCTTATTTGCAGTTGGTGTCACCATAGCTTTGCAGATTATTGACGAACTTGTATAATTTATTCCAATATTTTAACCTTTTCCTTCAACATCAAAGAAACGGCATCCAGATAGTCTCCTTCATATTTTATTGTGTTATTGACGAGCATAGTCGTGAATCCATGAATGAGACTCCATATGGTTAAAGCATCTAAGGACCAGCTACTTTCGCTGCTACTTTCATTTTTTCGAAGGCCAATAAAAAGATTTTCTAAAACCGATACGATCCATCTGTCAGTCTTGATGAATTTTCCGTTTTTCAATATGATGGGATTGTGATGGTCTGTCATAAATATAAATTTGAAATGCTCAGGGTTTTCAACCATAAATTTTACATAAAGTTTACTAACTGCCATAATTTGCTTTAGGCAATCATCTTCATTTTCTGCAAGTGCTTCATTAATCAATGAAGTGAATTGAAAATGCTTGATGAAAGCTGGAGATCTTATTTCGAACTCAAGAAAACCAATGGAATAGATAATCCCAATCCGCCAGGTTACAAACACAGCAATTTCAATATAAGATATCTTAATAACGGTTTTA
>DUMO01000002.1 GCA_012839865.1 Clostridiaceae bacterium | reverse complement strand
GTTTTTTTCTGACCTTCATAATTTGAAAAAATATGTTTTTAACCATGTGCTTTTTAAACTAATTTACTGCCTGAATAGGCTCAAATAATTTGAGAAAGTGGTTTGTTTTAATTTGAAAATCTACAATACCCTCCCACATTCACTCCGGTACTGCTTTCCGGCTCCTCAGGTCATTGCCTGGATCTTCGCTATTATTAGTTACCTTGGACTTGTACACGCCAGGCCCAAAAAATTGCCCAGCTCAGATGGCTTGTCAAAACTAAAATCATATATTCAGTTTTCAGTGGCACAAGCGGGGGTGCCTGCAAGAACCGCAATTTTCAGATGTGAGAACACAAGTTTGATGTGGTGCATTCTGGAAATGTGTGCTAAACTATTGATGTATTTTTACGTCTATAACCATTATACATGTCAATTGACAGGTAGTCAATATATAAATTGCGCTTTGACACGTTTTATTAAACAATTTTTGCCTATTTCGTGTCAAATGACATTTATTTGTAAAGGGGGTGTACTATGAAAACTTTAGGTGAAAGGCTTACATTTCTTAGAGAGCAAAAAAAGCTAAATAGAGCGCAAGTTATGAAAGATTTGTCAATTCATAATTTAGGTAGATACGAAGAAAATGAAAGGTCACCCAATTTAGAAACAGTCGTGTCACTTGCCAAGTACTATCGCGTGTCAACTGACTGGCTACTGACTGGTGAAGAAAAATTATTTCCCTCCAATGGAAATGACGTGAATAAAAATACTCATAAGGAGTTTGACAGCCTCGAAAATGTAATGCATTATCTTCAAACGGCTATTAGCGAAAGGCAGGTTACGAGGAATGACCTCTTTCAGCTTATTAATGATATTTATGAATGTATTGCCGCTGCTTATGATCCAGAAGCTGTACATTCAGAAAACCTAAATAAGTATGAATTGTCTCTTATTAAAAACTATCGTAAGCTGCCGGATCGTGACCAGGGAGCAGTTGACCAATTTGTAAGAACTCTCTTGGCGGCTTTATCTGCTGACTCCAAACAGGATGAAAAGCAAGTTTCACAGGAAGAAAAGCAAAATTCTATGGAGTCATCAGCCTCGCAGACTGGAAGGGGAGAAATCGCTGCAGCAAAAATGGACGCTGAAGGCAGGATAATTGCTTAATTTTTTATGTTCTTTAGACGTATTTTTTCGTCTGATAATTTCCAGTTTTATTACCTCCAGCCAACGAAGGCTGTTTTGAGGTGCGTTGGCTGAAACGTTGATTTGTTGCGGTTTTCTTGATTGCGGAACTTAAATCATAGTTTCGCAATCAAGTTCCGCAATCAGCGTTAATGAAAATTGAATATTTGTGTAGTTTGCGGGGCAGATTTGAATAGCGCGTTAAATCCTCTAACGCTACTGTAACAAACGTTTTAAGTACTTTATTAACACAGTTAACGCAATGTTTTCTAAGCGCGTTAAAAAAGCCCGGTACTTTCACCGAGCCCTCGATAAGAGAAAAAATAGCCTGAATTTTTCTCAAATTATGTTTCCGCATTTAAAACCGCAAAACCCTTGTATTTACACGGAAAACCACGGTTAACCACGGGTTTCCACGGATAGTTATTTTGGACAATTAATTTGATAAGTAACATTATGACAGGTTTCTCAATCATAAGGAAGAAGAGAAATCAGTTGATGAATTGTAAATGTTTTGGAACTAATTTTCCGGGAATTCAGTTTCAATAACCTTAAGTTTTGAATCATGTGAAAGCACTTTTATGGACAGGCTGTCCTACCAGCTTTCAATATTATCAAGTCTGTTATCCTTGAAGTTTTCATAGATTTACTGTTTGCATGAAATATAAAAACCCTGGAAGCTTTATGCTCCAAGGGTTTAATCTGGTGCACCCAAAGGGATTCGAACCCCCGGCCTGCGGTTTAGGAAACCGACGCTCTATCCTGCTGAGCTATGGGTGCATATCTCAACAAAATACATTTTAAATTAAATCAATTCCTTTGTCAACCTCCGGGAAACTTTTGTTAAGTTTATTGGTTGATATGTTTATTGTTCAGACTTAAAATGATTGAAATGCGCAGAGCAAGGCTATTTGCGAAGCAAATCCAGCCAAAAGCGAGCGGGGCTCGATGCCCCCGAGCTCTTCTAAGAAAAAGGCTCTATTTTGTTTGAAAACCAAACAACTATAAAAACCGGATTTGTGATTAATAAATTCATCCAAAATACCGAAATAATATTTGTAGCTATAACTGTGCGTTTTATACTTTATAACCATAAACAATCTGGTATTATTAATTTGAATATATCATGCAACATAGGAGAATATCAATGAAAAGAGTATTTATTATATATCCGGGAAAGATCTTAATATTAGCATTAACTGTTTTTCTTCTTGTATTCATATACCCCGTTTATGCAAATGCATCCTTTACTGTCACGGCTACACCGGTTGCGCCGGATGTAGATACGGTTTTGAAACTTGACTGGTCAGCGGTGCCTAAAGCATTATACTACACCGTCTACAGGAACGGAATCCAGATAAAATCCGTAAACATTGATATAGACAGGAATTATCTTACATATACCGATGAAAAACTGACCCCCGGAACAACATATGAATACAAGGTAGTGGCAATGGATTCAGGAAGAAACATACTTGGCGAGGCAACAATTGCTGCAAGTACTGCCAGAATGCTTCCGCCAGATGATGTTACACTGGATTACAACCTTGCAGCCAAAAGAGTTACACTCAGTTGGAAAGTCAATTCAAAGGCTGCCGCCCGGACAATAATAAAAAGCAGCGATGGCAGGGAAATTGCAACTCTTGGAGCCTTAACCACCACGTACACTTTTTATGACATGACCCTGAAGGAAGACTCACAGGTTGAATATACAATCATATCCGTTGACAACTATGGAAACAGGTCCGACCCTTCATTGCCTGCAGTTTTGAAACCGGTAGCTGTGCCTATTATTACCGCAAGCATGAAAAACGGTGTTGCCACCATTACATGGGACGAAGATGCCAATGTGGAAGGGTTTTATCTTGAGCGTTCCAGGCATAACGGAGCATCCTGGGGCGAATGGGAACTGGTCAGTACACGGTTTACAAGCGGAATGAAAAGTGTAACGGAGAGCCCCCAATATGGTGGAACTTACAGGTACAGGCTCAACAACCGGGGGTGGGGAGGATATACGGTATACAGCAATATATCAGAACCGGTAACCAAGCCTGCGGCTCCAAAAGATATTGTATGTTATGTAAATTCCAACAGCTCTGTTACCATTACATGGACGAATGATGTGAATAATGTCTCCCTCCTGAAGATTCAAAGAAAATCCGGGGACGGGAGTTTTATTGATATTGCAGAACTTGGTAATCTTGCAACCTCTTATACCGATATCTTTGTATCAGGAGCAGCTGATTATACATACAGGATTGCAGCCTGGGAGTCGGAAGACAATTTTGCCGTCAGTGAAGAGAAAAGTGTTTCACTGGGGAAACCGGCTGCACCGGCAAACCTGTGCATTACTTTGATTTCAGAGAACTCACTGCTCCTCGAATGGAAGGATCAATCCAACAATGAAACCGGGTTTAAGGTTGAGAAAAAAACAGGGGATGGAGATTACTCTGTTATTGCTGTTTTAACGGCAAACAAGACCTCATACATCGATGCAAATGCAGCCGGAGGGCAATTGCTGAGCTATAGGGTAAAATCCTACAACCCCTATGGCGACTCCCCCGGGTATAGCAATACGGTATCTGTCCGCACCGATACATCCGTACTGGCTCCAAGCTCTTTAACATTAACCCCTGTATCGTCAAGCCAGATAGACCTGTCCTGGACATATCCGGGGTTTGGAAGCTACAACAGCATTATAGAAAGAAAAAAGGCTGTAATAGACGAAAAGGGGACCGAGGGAACATGGGAAAAAATTGCGACTTTGGTTAGTGGAGTTACCCAATACAAGGATACCGGCCTTGAACCCAATTCGTTGTATTATTATAGGGTTAAAGCGGCCATGGGAGCATATCTGTTTTCAGCTCCATACCCTCCGGGGGATACAGGGCAGGGGGTATATTCAAAACTGGTTGAGCCTGCATCATTGACTGCAACTGTCATATCTCCGGGTGCAATCAGGCTGGATTGGGAAGACAATTCCGATGAAACTGAATTTGTAATTGAAAGAAAAACAGGCGAAGGCAGCTTCATAACAGCTTCATATGTCGGACAAAATCAAACATCCTGGATTGATGAGTCCGTGACGCCAAATACAAAGTATACATACAGGGTTAAGGCACTTACTCATTACAATGATTCCCCGTACTCCCAGGAGGTGTCTGTTATAAGCACGGTGCTGGAAGCCCCGACAAACCTGGAAGCCCTGGCAGTTTCCAGACAGACCGTCAAATTAAGCTGGAAGGACAATGCGGGAAATGAGACCGGATATGAAGTCTGGAGGAAGAAAGGAGACACCGGCGAATGGACCCTGATAAAAACCTTGGGCAGGAACTCGGAGGTGACTGAAGATACCACTGTTGAAGGGGATACTTGGTATTATTACAAAGTAATTGCATATTCGAGGAATATTTTAGGTGAGGTAAGGTCGGCTTTTTCCGAAACAGCCGGTGTAAAGACGTCAATTCCGGAGCCTCCTTCCGATTTGACATATCATGTAATGTCATCAACCAACATCCTGCTTAAGTGGAATGAGAACTCAAAAATTGATGCAGAGTACGAGATTCAAAGGAAAACCGGCGAATTCGGAGCATGGCAGGCAATAGGGACTGTTTCACCGGGAATAGGCGTTTTTACTGATACGGAGCTGGATGCCTACACACCCTATTTCTATAGAATTATTGCAAATAATAATGTGTTCAGAAGCCAGTCCCTAAGCGAGGTTATCGAGGTCAAAACAGGAGAACCGCTGGCTCCTGCAAACCTGACCATAGAGGTCCTGTCCCCTAAAATGGTAAGACTCAGTTGGAGAGACAATTCAGACAACGAGGAAGGATTTACAATCGAGCGCAGGACCTATTTTGGCGGTTTTGGCATAGTTGGTACTGTTGATGCAAACACCACTATATTTATTGACAGCGGTCTTGCTCCGGACACCCGTTACTACTACCGTGTCAAAGCTTTCAATGCAAGCGGGGATTCCGGGTACACAGAGGAGGTTTACACGAGGACAAAGGAAATTGTGACCTTTGATGATATAAAAGAATTGTATTGGGCAAGGGATGCCATAGAGGACCTTGCAGGAAGGGGAATAATAAAGGGGCGAACCGATAGGTTGTTTGCGCCCAATGAAAATATTTCCCGGGCTGAGTTTACAGCATTGGTGGTCAGGGCTTTTGGACTTGCAGGGGTACCTGTGGGAAATTTCAATGATGTTATGGTAAACCACTGGGCATACAGGGAAGTGATAATAGCAAAGAATTTGGGGATTGTGACTGGCGACAGCGACAATATGTTTTATCCCGACACACCGATTACAAGGGAAGACATGAGCGTTATTGCCGCAAGAGCTTCCATTGCAGCCGGAAAGCCTCTCCCCTGGCATGATATATCAGTTCTGGACAAATTTATGGACCGCAATTCCATATCCGAGGAAGCACTGCTTTTTATGGCATCACTGCATGGCGAAGGTATTTTGAACGGAAGATCGGAATATGAAATTGCCCCGAAGGATACCTCAACCCGCGCAGAAGCCGCTGTTCTTTTGCACAAGGTGCTTGAACGTGTGGAATAGTTTGGGTTATAATTAAATAGAGTAATTTTTGCCTTTTGCAGGGAATTCAATAAGAAGATTATTCCCTAAAAGCATACCGGTTGAGTTTTTAGAAATATGGAATCATTTTGATTTCTTTGTATTGCATTGGCGAAAGTCAATCCAACTTGCTTTTTGGTAATATCATAAGTTTAATTTCCCAAATAAAAAGGCAGAATGAACTTTGTGACAAATAATTATTCTGCTGCAAGCTTCACTATATTGCTTGCAGCAGAATTTTGTTCAAGGGCTCAAATGGTTTTCCAGGGTATGATGGCACCAAAGGTTTATTAGTTTGGGGCTTATGGGCAACAACCCGGATGTATCGTTATATCCGGGCGGTAACCAAAATATTATTTTGTGAAAAGGGGATTGTTATGGAAACCAAGATTAAAAATTCTCTGCCAAAGCGGGAAGAAATTGATGCAAAGTACAAATGGAAGCTTGAAGACATTTACGCAGATAATTCATTATGGGAAGAGGACTTTAACAAAGTTAAACAAATGGCAAAGGAAGTGGAAACTTTCAAGGGGAAACTGGCCCAAAGCGCGGAAACCCTGCTGAATTGCCTGAAGTTTTGCGATGAGCTGAAGCTTAAAACCGAGAGAATTTTTGTTTATGCCAGGATGAGAAGGGATGAGGACAATGCAAACCCTGTCTACCAGGCATTGGCGAACAGAGCCCAGGCATTATATGTAGAAGTAGCCACAGCCATATCCTTTATCACTCCGGAATTGACATCCATACCCGAAGAAACTTTATACAAGTTTTTGAATGAAAACAATGACCTTAAGGTTTATGAAACATATATTAAAGATATTATAAGACAAAAAGAACATACTTTGTCTGATAAGGAAGAATCCCTGCTTGCATCGGCCTCGGAAATGGCAGCATCATCCCGGGATATATTCACCATGTTCAACAATGCCGATATAAAGTTCCCGTTTATAAAGGACGAGAAAGGCCAGGATGTGGAAGTAACCAAGGGTAAATATATAAAATTACTGGAGAGCAGAGACCGCAGGGTCAGAAAAGATGCCTTCGATGCTCTCTACAGTTCGTACAAGAGCTACAAAAACACCCTTGCAACACTGCTGGCTGCCAACCTTAAGGGCAATAAATTTTATGCGACAGCCAGAAAATATGGCTCATGCCTGGAGGCATCCCTTGATGATGATAACATTTCAGCGGATGTTTACACCAATCTTGTAAAGACAATAAATGATAACCTGCACCTTCTTCACAGGTATGTGGAACTTCGGAAAAAGGCATTGAAACTGGATGACCTTCATATGTATGACCTTTACGTTCCGATTGTTGAGCAGCCTGAAAAGGAAATTTCCTATGAACAGGCATTGGATATGGTGACGGAAGGCCTTTCCCCAATGGGAGATGAATATATCAATTATCTTAAAGAAGCTTTCAAGAGCGGCTGGATTGATGTATATGAGAATGAGGGAAAGACAAGCGGCGCTTATTCCTGGGGAGCTTACGGGACACATCCCTATGTGCTGCTGAATTACCAGGGTATAGTAAACGACGTATTTACCATTGCCCACGAAATGGGTCATGCAATGCATTCATTTTTCACAGATATGACTCAACCTTATATATACAGTGAATATAAGATTTTTGTTGCAGAAGTTGCTTCAACTGTAAATGAATCTCTGCTGATGGCTCATTTGATGAAAAAGTCAACCGACAAGAAGGAAAAGGCTTATCTTTTGAACCACTATCTTGAAGAATTCCGCGGTACGGTGTTCCGTCAGGTAATGTTTGCAGAATTTGAAATGATAATTCATGAGAAAATGGAGAAAGGCGAGGCATTGACTGTGGATAGCCTTTGCAAGATCTACTACGAACTGAATAAAAAGTACTTTGGGACCGGAATAACAGTAGACGAGGATATAAGTTTTGAATGGGCCAGAATACCGCATTTTTATAGAAGTTTTTATGTTTATAAATATGCTACGGGTTTCTCAGCAGCAACTTCACTGTCCAGACAAATTTTGAATGAAGGCGAACCGGCTGTTGAAAGGTATAAGAGCTTCTTAAGAAGCGGATGCTCGGACTATCCTCTTGAGCTTCTCAAGAAAGCCGGTGTTGACCTTACAACACCCAAACCGATTGAGGATGCATTACAAGTTTTTGCAGAAACTCTTGACGAGTTGGAAAAAATAATATTGTCATAAAACCTGTATAATGGGAGGAAAAGCAAATGAAGGACCCGAGAATAGAAAAACTGGCAAAGAATTTAATCAATTACTCCTGTAGATTGCAGACGGGAGAGAAGATACTCATAGAAAACTTTGGAAATGAAGTGCCTCTAACCAGGGAGTTGATCCGGGAGGCATACAGAGCAGGAGGAGTACCGTTCCTGAATATAAAAAATGACGAGCTCGATCGCGTGCTCCTGAGTGAATGCACCGAGGAACAGGTTAAGGCCATGTCACGATATGAGGCAGCCAGAATGAATGATATGGATGCATATATAGGCCTGCGGGTAAGGAATAACATAAGTGAAATGGGGGGAGTTCCTCCTGAGAAAATGAAAATATTCAATGAGTTCTTCCAACACCCGGTACACCATGAAATAAGGGTTAAGAAAACAAAGTGGGTTGTACTGAGATACCCGAATCATTCCATGGCACAGCTTGCAGACATGCCCACCGAACTTTTTGAGGACCTGTATTTTAGGGTATGCAATCTTGACTACTCAAAAATGTCAAAGGCCATGGACAGCCTTGTTGAGTTAATGAACAAGACGGACAAGGTACGTATAACCGGCAAAGGCACCGACATTACTTTTTCAATAAAGCCGCTTCCAGGAATTAAATGCGATGGTCGAAGAAACATTCCCGACGGAGAAGTCTATTCTGCACCTGTAAGAGATTCGGTAAACGGGGTTATCACATATAATGTTCCGGCGGTATACCAAGGCTTCAAATTCGAAAATATAAGATTCGAATTCAAAGACGGCAAGATTATAAAGGCAACTGCCAATGACACCGAAAGAATAAATAAAGTTCTGGACACGGACGAAGGTGCAAGATATATAGGTGAATTCTCACTGGGTCTTAATCCGTATATTGAAAAGCCCATGATGGATACACTTTTCGATGAAAAAATAAAGGGAAGCCTGCACTTTACACCGGGAAGCTGCTATGAGGCATGCAACAATGGCAACAATTCAGCAATACACTGGGATCTTGTTTTGATACAGAGACCGGAGTATGGCGGCGGGGAGATATGGTTTGATGACCGTCTTATTCGCAAAGACGGAGTTTTTACGGTAAAAGAACTGGAATGCCTGAATCCGGAAAACCTGATATAAAGGCAGCAAATGAAAATTGATGATATTAAGACTTGGCTTCTTACGAAAGAAATGTATGCAGAACGCGTAGGACAGGGTAACAGGTACCCTGTCCCTGCTTTATCTTAAGTTTTATTAATAGCGGCAAATTTTACGGTTCAGGCATTTATACTTGCAAAAGATGTTATAATATGCAAAAATGATTATTGAATTTGCATAAAAGGAGCATTAGCTGTGACAGGTAGTGTCAGTATTGTGAAAAAAGCAGGATTGTTTTTAAGGAAGCACTATGTTTTTCTTTTGTCATTCTTCCTTCCTTCTGTAATACTTGAAATTGCATATGCATGTAATTTTATCTATCCCTTTGGCAATTGTGATGTACTTATTATAGATCTTTTTCACCAGTATGCACCCTTTATTTCAGATTTGCAGGATAAACTTAAATCTTTTTCAAGCTTGTTGTATTCCTGGTCTGGAGGCCTTGGAGCAAGCTACCTTCCGCAGATTGCATATTACCTGGCAAGCCCTTTTAACTTGTTGACTGTTTTATTCCCAAAGGAATATTTATCCGAAGCAATACTTTTTCTAACTTTGCTCAAAGTTGGACTTGCGGGAGCATGTTTTGCATATTACCTGAAAGGCGTACACGGTGAAGAGAACCTGTCCACCGTCGCGTTTTCGCTTCTGTATGCCCTTTCAGGATTTGTCCTGGCTTACTGCTGGAACATTATGTGGATGGATGCCATATATCTGCTTCCCCTTGTGATTCTCGGCCTTGTAAAAATTGTCCGGGGTGAGAGGGGAATATTCTACTGTCTGACCCTGGCCCTGGCTATCATCTCAAACTTTTACATGGCTTTTTTCATATGCATGTTTATTGCACTTTATTATCCTGTATGCCTTTTTCAGTATTGCGGGATAAAACCTTTTGGCCAGATTGTCAGGAAAACAGCCCGGTTTGCATCTTTTTCGCTATTGGCGGGAGGGCTTTCCGCCTTTTTGCTGCTCCCGACATTTTTTGCATTAAGACTGACTTCTGCGGCAGATGACGTTTTCCCTAAAACCTTCAAGCAATTTTACGATTTATTTGATTATTTAACCCGGCACTTTACCATGGCATCACCCGCAATACGCGAAGGCATGCCCAACATTTATTGCGGAATAATAGTTTTAATACTTGTGCCCGTGTATTTTTTCCTCAGCAGTATAAGCACAAAGGAAAAACTCCTTAACATTGCAATTATTTTCGTTTTAATCATGAGCTTTGACATAAACATGCTGAATTTCATATGGCATGGATTCCATTATCCGAACCAGTTGCCCCACAGGTTTGCATTTGTATATGTTTTTTTGATTCTGTCCATCAGTTATAAAGCATATGCCAGGATCAACGAGATTTCCAGAAGACAGATTGGAGCGTTTTGCTTCACTGTTTTGGTTTTAAT
Source organism: Clostridiaceae bacterium (assembly GCA_012839865.1). GTDB lineage: Bacteria > Bacillota > Clostridia > CAYPLH01 > DUMO01 > DUMO01. The sequence goes on along the minus strand of DUMO01000002.1, from coordinate 8,661 downwards.
TGTGATGACTCAAAAATTTACCGACATTTCAATCCAGGTTTATTCCCTGTATGCCGGAATGTTTTTTGTAATACTGTATGCCGCAGCGCTTACCATGAAGAAAGCTGCTGCAAAAAGAGTCCTTATATTTCTGCTGGTTGTAATTTTTGAGGTAACAGCAAATACAATTGTAAATGTTATTGAAATAAACATGACAGAAGGATATACGTTGAGAAATGGCTATTCCAGCGGTGAGGAAGTCTCACAGCTCAGAGAGCAAATTTCGATGCTGTCCAGGGAAAACAGGGAATTTTTCCGCATGGAGGTATTTCCGCCCAAAACCGCGAATGACCCTCACCTCTACAACTACAGAGGTTTGTCGATTTTTTCATCAACATTTCCTGAAAAACCTGTCAAAATGATGGATAATTTCGGGTACCACACCAATGGCATCAACAGTTACAAATATGAGGGGTCAACCGTATTGCTGGATTCAATTTTCGGGATAAAGTATCTGATAAACAGGTCACAAAATATTGAGGAAGTCATATATAAGGAAATTGATTCCACAAATGAGATAACAGTTTTTGAAAATCCATATGCCATATCGATTGGCTTTTGGGCGCCTTTAAGCATGAAACAATACACAAGCAAATGGTCCAACCCCTTTGACGGGCAGAATGCTTTAATGAAACACCTTGTAAAAATAGAAAATGTTTTTTCACCCCTTGAAATGGTGCAGGCGCAGCACAGCAACCTTACCTTTAGCAGTACAAGTACAAGGTATTACAATTTTACACGTCCCAACCAGGATGCCAAATCAACCGCAAAAGTCCGGATATTTGTAAAGGAAGACCAGCAAGTCTACCTTTACCTTGATACAAGTCCCAATGTAATTGACAATGGGTTTATAATGATAGGCGAAAAGAAGATTGATTTCAATGCCAGCCGGTCAACATTGATTAATCCCGGATTCTACAGGGCAGGAACCGTTCTTGAGCTGAATCTTGTCTTTGATGAATCGGCACCGGCGTCAGGAAATTTTCAACTATATGCTTACTCCCTGAATTTGCCTGAGTTTGAAAAGGCAATGGAAATATTGGGAAAAAGCGCTTTTGAAATTGAAAGCTTTGATAATACCCGGATAAAAGGAATAATAAAATCAGAAGAAAATGGCCTTTTAATCATGACTATTCCCTATGATAAGGGATGGCATGTAAAGGTGGACGGCCGGGAAGTTGAGACTCAGGCGTTTGACGACGGACTTTTAAGTATTGAAATTTCTGAAGGCAAACATGATGTGGAATTATGGTATGTGCCAGAGTATTTTTTGATTGGTCTTATGGTGACATTAGCCTCAATTCTGATTCTGGTTTTGGCCGCTATTGGCAATAAAATATTTAAAAATAAGAAAGCTCAATGTAAATAGCCATACCGGAGTTGTTTCCGGTTAATGAAAAATGTCAGATGTTGAATCAAGCCCGGTGCAAATTGTAAGGTCGTTGAGTGGGGAAAATACAAATATTCAATATAAAAAAAGTGGTTAGCCGTTGCAGCTAACCGAATGTAAAGGGGGTCAAAATGTATTTTGTGAGGTCAGTATTAGTATTGACCCGCCTTTAAGAAATTATACAGGCATGTAAAAAATTTTACAAAAGTTTTTGAATTTGCTAACGATAAAATTGAATAATAATAAAGAAGGTTTTCTTGTGGAAAGAAAAAAATGTTTTTGATATAATAATGTACCAAAGCTTAAAAGAGGAGGAAATAAAAAAATGAGTAGAGCTGACATAGGAATTGTCGGTCTGGCCGTGATGGGCGAAAATCTTATTCTTAATATGGAAAGCAAAGGTTTTACCGTAGCCTGTTATAACCGCACTGTATCAAAAGTGGATGATTTTATAAATGGCAGGGCAAAGGGTAAAAACATAATTGGAGCCCATTCTGTTGAAGAGTTGGTTGGCAATCTTAAAAAACCACGCAAAATCATGTTGATGGTAAAGGCAGGTCAACCTGTTGATGATTTTATTGACTTGCTTATTCCACATCTTGATAAGGGAGACATAATAATTGACGGTGGCAACTCCCATTTCCCTGACACAATCAGGAGAACAAAATATGTGGAAAGCAAAGGCCTGCTTTATATAGGAACAGGTGTATCCGGCGGCGAAGAGGGTGCCCTGAGAGGTCCCAGCCTTATGCCCGGCGGTTCCCCGGAAGCGTGGGAGCATGTGAAACCTATATTCCAGGCTATTGCAGCCAAAGTGGAGGATGGAAGTCCATGCTGCGACTGGGTAGGAGAAAACGGAGCAGGTCATTTTGTAAAGATGGTTCACAACGGTATAGAGTATGGCGATATGGAGCTTATATGCGAAGCATACCAGTTAATGAAGGATCTTCTTGGAATGTCTGCAGATGAAATGCATGAAGTTTTCAAGGAATGGAATGAGGGCGAGCTTGACAGCTACCTTATTGAAATTACCCGCGATATCCTTGCTTACAAAGACGAAGATGGCAAGCCTCTGGTAGATAAGATACTGGATACTGCCGGACAAAAGGGTACAGGAAAATGGACTGCAATTGCAGCCCTTGATGAGGGTATTCCCCTTACACTTATCGGAGAAGCCGTATTTGCCCGTTGCCTGTCTGCAATGAAGGACGAGAGGGTGGAGGCCTCCGGAATTCTCAAAGGTCCAAAACCGAAGTTCGAAGGAGACAAAAAGGCGTTTATTGAGGATATCAAAAAAGCCCTTTATGCATCGAAGATTGTTTCTTATGCACAGGGCTACAGCCTTATGAAAGCTGCTGCAAAAACCTACGGATGGAACCTCAATTACGGCGGAATAGCGCTCATGTGGCGTGGCGGATGCATTATCAGGTCGGTATTCCTTGGCAAGATCAAGGAAGCCTTTGATAAAAATCGCGACCTCAATAACTTGCTCCTTGACCCGTTCTTTAAGGAAAAAGTTGAAGCCGCACAGGAGAGCTGGAGAAGAGTTACTGCCACTGCATTGCTCAATGGAATTCCGATTCCGGCATTTACTTCAGCCCTTTGCTACTTTGACGGTTATAGAAGCGAAAGATTGCCTGCAAATCTGCTTCAGGCTCAGAGGGATTATTTTGGCGCTCACACTTATGAGAGACTGGACAAACCCCGCGGACAGTTTTTCCATACCAACTGGACAGGACGTGGCGGTTCAACCTCTGCATCAACATATGTTGTTTAAGCATGGGATGGATTACTCAATAGTAAATGACAAAAAAGCAATATTATTCACTAATCGGGCGGAGCAGAAATTCCGCCTGATTAATTTACAGAAAGCAAATTACGCAGATTTTATAACAAAAAATACAAACAAAATAAAAATCACCTGTGATACAATATCAGGTGATTTTAAATTATCAAGAGAGGTTTGCAATGAACCCGAAGGGAAGAATGAAACTTGTAAGTCAGGGAAAAAAGGCTGACAGGATTCCTTTTTTACCTACTGTGTTTGAGCATGGTGCCAGATTTATTGGCAAGACCCCAAGTGAAACAGCTGTAGACCGGAATTTGCTTGCCGAGGCGCATCTTAAGGCATATGAGTGTTACAAGCATGATGCTGTGACGGTGGGCATCGATGTTTACAACATTGAAGCGGAAGCCCTGGGATGTGTGGTAAAATTTCATGACGACAACTCAATACCCGGGATACTGGTGCATGGTATGAGGGAGGGTATAGAATTTGGCAAGCTGGCCTTTTCCACCAACCTTGGAAGAATACAGAATGTTTTGACCGCTGCAGACCGCGTAAATAAAACCATTGGGCACGAGGTAAGTGTATGTTTGGGAATTTGTGGGCCTTTTTCAATAGCAGCAGAGCTCTTAAGCTATGACAATATTGTTTTTAAGTGTATTGATGACCCAGACGAAGTTCACTCATTTCTTAATGCCATTCTGAAGTTTCAAAAGGACTATTGCAACGAAATAATACGTTTGGGACTCGGGATAACAATATTTGAATCCTGGGCAACTCCGCCCCTGATTTCTCCGGAGGTTTACAGGGAGTTTGTCATGCCCTGGGAAAAGGAGCTTATTACCCATATAAAGAAACAGGGTATCGGCTCTGTTCCACTGGTAATTGGCGGTGATACCACTTCTATACTGGATGATATGATGTCTACCGGTACAACCTTGATTGTAGCGGATTACAAAGTGGATCTTGGACATTATATAAAAAAAGCTTCATCCAAAAATCTGATGCTAAGGGGTAATATTGACCCGAAGCTGGTGCAAAGAGGCCCCATTAACGATATACTTGAAAATGCGGAGAGGATTTTGGAAAAGGCAAAGGGTTATGACAGATTTGTGCTTGGCACCGGTGTAATCCCGTATGATACACCACCGGAGAATGTTCTTGCGATAAAAGATTTCCTCGAAAGAAGAAAGAGATAGCTATGCCGGAAAAAAGGTTATGAAAGGTTTGTACTTCATTATACCTAAGGTTTGGTATTGTAGTTGAAGGAAGCGCAAAGCTGTTAAATGAAGACGCGCTGATAATGCGCTTGTTTTTTGACATCAGCATAAGGCATGAATTTTATATAATTGAGCAGTTTTTTGTAATGAAATAAGCATTTCCCCATTATATAATATTTAATGAAGTAAAGCAGAATTTTAATAAACTAAAAAGCAGCAACATTAATATGCGGTATGAAAAATATAAAAATGTTGCGGTTTTGCTTCATAACCTATGTCTACTTATCAGGTTTTCCGGTTTTAAGCTTTGGGGGTTGTGTCAATCACTGTGCCAACAACCCTGCTTCCAACATACCCTGACACGAAGGAAGGGAAGAGAATATGCTGAAACATCCAAATATAATTATTATTCAGACAGACCAATTGAGTGCCTGCTCACTTGGACTCTACGGCAATCCTGTTGTTAAAACCCCTTCGCTGGAAAAGCTGGCTGAAAGCGGAGTGCTTTTCAAATACGCATTTTGCAATTATCCTGCATGTGTTCCATCCCGTGCATCGATGCTGACCGGCAGATATGCGCACACTATCAGGTCACATGCCAACTTTATACATTTGCATCCGGACGAAAGGACTATTGTGCATGTTTTAAAGGATAACGGATACCAGACGGCATTAATTGGGAAAAATCACGCCTTCACAGATGGAGGAGATCATGCATTTTTTCCTGGAGTGCACGGAAGGGAAGATATAAAAACTGACGCTCTTCACACTGCTTTTGACCATGTGCAGGAAGCATTCCACGGCCATAGGGTGGAAGGGTGGGAACATGATCCTGAAGTAAAGCAGGCACATGAATGGGCCATTAAACATTGCTGGAAAGCACCTCTTGCCTACGGAACCAATCCATATTCCTACAAGAAATGTGGCTCCTACCTTTTAGGCGAAGCAACTATAGATTACCTGCGGCACAGGCGTGACAAGGATAAGCCCTTCTTCCTCTGGCTGTCCTACCCTGATCCCCATACGCCATATCAGGCTCCGGAGCCATATGCAAGCATGTATAACCCTGATACAATCCCGTTGCCTCCGAAGGATACGCTTGAGAATAAACCGGAAAGGCAGAAGGTTGCCCATTTGATGGATGCCATGGACATGGCTGATGATGATTTGATTAAAAAAATCCGGGCAATTCATTACGGCATGACTAACGCTGTTGACGACAGTATTGGGCGGGTTCTCAAGGAATTGGAGGCACAAAATCTTAAAGAATCAACAATAATTGTATTTACATCGGATCATGGAGATTCAATGGGAGCACACGGTTTGATTCAAAAACACAATGCTTTCTATGATACGATTACACAGGTGCCGCTCATTATCTCGTGGCCTTCTCATATTGAGCCGCAGGTTACTGACGAACTGGCAGAATTAGTAGACATTGTTCCTACCCTGCTGGATTTGGCCGGGCTGCAAAGCCCCTTTGGAGTACAGGGAAGAAGCCTGAAACAGTTTTTGGAAAAGGATAGCCGGTATACTCCAAAGGAATTTGTTGTTGTAGAAAGCGGTGAGCATGGCGAACCAATGAAGGTATCTGATATTACAGTCAGACCTGAAAATCCGTTTGATGAGAGGTACTTTGTCTGGTGTGCATACCGTGATGCATGGTATGGCAAAGGCAAATCGATTCGAACGCATCAATGGAAATTAAATGTATATGACAACGGAGATGTGGAACTGTACAATCTGTTAACCGATCCGGATGAATTAATTAACCTCGGTTACAATAAGGAATATGCAGAAATCATACACGAACTGGAAGGAAAACTTTTAAGATGGTCAATTGATAATGAGGACCGGATACCAGATAATACAACGATTAAATTAAACTATGAGAAATATAAATCAAATAAGAACAAAGATGAGCAATAATATTTGAAACTGCAGGCAATCCGGTGTTGTTCTGCGTAACCGAACCGTCTGGTTTACCTCTGTATAGTCAGGTTTAATGGGCTAAAGGATCAGAATAGCATAAAACCGTTATTGAAACACCTTCACGGATTATGTGTACATCCGCGGGGTTCTGCACCTTGTCTGTGGAGGTGTGATTAGTAACGGTGAAAGAAATATTTAAAAGAATTTAGAAACAATATCATGTTGTATAGATTAATCCATGGTGCTACACTTTATATTGTCAGTTAACAAAAATTTTTGCTTATAACAAACAAAAAAAATGAAAGAATATTCAATTTACAGATCCCTTAGGTTTTATTAGCAGCAAGTATTTCCGCTTTGGAAGCAAAGCTTATATCCACAACAGAAGGAATTCAAACAGTGTTGAGGAGTATTAATTATGCTTAATAAAATTGGTAATTTCCTCAGAAAACGAACAACAACGTATATTATCATGCTAATGCCGGCGGTAATAATTTTATTTATCTATGCATATATACCGTTAGGCGGTCTGGCTATCGCTTTTCAAAAATTTATTCCTGCCAAAGGGTTGTTTGGCAAACAGCAATGGGTTGGTGTAGATAATTTTAAGTATTTATTCAGTATGCCCAATTCAATGCAGGTAATCCGCAACACATTTATAATATCCTTTTTAAAGTTGATAACGATAGCAATATTCCCTGTGGTCTTAGCTGTATTAATTAATGAAGTAAAACTCACATCCCTGAAAAAACTGATTCAAACATCAGTCTATATGCCTCATTTTATATCATGGGTAATAATAAGTGCTATTTTAGTTGATATTCTTTCTCCTTCAACAGGTATTATAAATAAATTACTTTCTGCTTTTGGTGTGGAATCTATCTTTTTTCTCGGTAACAATAAATGGTTTGTTCCTACGCTGGTAGTCAGTGAGTTATGGAAAGAATGCGGGTTTAGTTCTGTTGTATATCTAGCTGCAATAACAGGAATTAATCATGAATTATATGAGTCAGCCACTGTTGATGGAGCCAACCGCTGGAAACAGGCAATTTATATTACCATTCCATGTATCAGCGGTACAATAGTTTTAATGACATTTCTTAAGCTGGGGAACATATTGGATGCGGGGTTTGAGCAGGTATTCAACCTGTACAATTCCCAGGTGTATGAGACCGGTGATATTCTGGACACTTTTATTTACAGAATAGGTATTGTGAACTTCCAGTACAGTTTGGCTGCAGCAGCAGGATTTTTCAAGTCGGTGGTATCCTTGTTCTTTGTATCTGTTTCTTACTGGGCGGCATATAAGTTTGCGGACTATAAAATTTTCTAGGGAGATATATTTAAATGAACAAACGTAAAAACAAAATAAATGCTTACGATATTGTTATTAATTTAATATTAATCCTGGTAGCGATGATATGCCTGCTGCCTTTTATACATGTACTTGCAGTTTCACTGAGTAACAGCGTTGAAGTAATGAAAGGTGCGGTATTGTTTTGGCCGAAAGAATTTACATTAAGCTCCTATGTATACATAATAAGAAGAGTAACTTTCTGGAAAACTTTCGGTGTTTCTGTGAAACGTGTAATATTAGGAGTTTCCCTTAACTTTATTATTGCTATATTAACAGCCTTCCCAATCTCGAGAAGCAAAGACCAGTTTAAGTACCGTTCATTTTTTACCTGGTACCTGTTTATTACAATGATTTTCAACGGTGGTATGATACCAAATTATATGGTAATAAAAGAAACCAGACTGATCAACAGTATATTTGCATTGGTTATTCCAACTTCAGTCAGAGTTTTCGGTATTCTGGTTCTATATAATTTTTTCAAGAATGTCCCGAGCGAAATAGACGATGCTGCAGATTTGGATGGTGCAAGCCCCTGGACTTTGCTCTTTCGGATTTATCTTCCGATATCGCTGCCTGCCCTTGCAACAATAGTTCTTTTCTTCACAGTATACCATTGGAACAGCTGGTTTGACGGAATATTGTATATGAACCGCATTGAAAAAATGCCTTTGCAAAGTTATTTGCAGACAATCCTTATCAAGGAAGATATTTCACAGCTTGAAGATATAACTGATTATAAAATAATTATGGAAACTAACAACCAGACACTTAAGAGTGCTCAGATAGTTGTTGCATGCATCCCGGTTATGGCATTATACCCATTTTTACAGAAGTATTTTATTAAAGGTATTATGCTGGGCAGTGTAAAAGGCTGAACCGGCAAATGAAAGGAATACAGGCAACTATTGAGGTAATAATTGCAGTTATTGACTGCAGT
>DUMO01000045.1 GCA_012839865.1 Clostridiaceae bacterium | reverse complement strand
GATATTCTGCCAGGGGGGAATATATATGACAGTTCGCGAACTTGCGGAGAAACTTGGGTTAAAAATATTTACAAAGGAAGCAGGATTGGATAAGGCAGTAAACAGTGTATATATCGGTGACCTCTTAAGCAGTGTAATGTCCAGCACCGACAAGGGAGATGTCTGGATTACAATACACACCCATATCAATACGGTAGCTGTTGCCGCCCTTAATGAGCTCTCATGCATAATCCTTGCAGAGTCCCTTGAACCTGAAAAAAATACACTGGAAAAAGCCATGGAGGTGGATGTTCCGATACTTGGCACAGATTTAAGTGCCTACAAAATAGCATGCCGCATGCATGATTTGGAGTTATAGACATGAAAATTGCCGTTGACCTTCATATACACAGTGCATTGTCACCCTGTGCATCAGAAGATATGACGCCAAATAATATAATAAATATGGCAAGGCTTAAAGGTCTTGATGCTGTTGCCATCACCGATCACAACTCCTCTGAAAACTGCGCCTCTATAATGAAATGCGGGGAAAAACTTGGAATAACAGTAATTCCGGGAATGGAACTTGAGACAGCAGAAGAGGTGCATCTTATATGTCTTTTTCCTGAATATCAATCCTGCATGGAATTTAATGAAATTGTACGTTCCAGGCTTCCCGACATTGAAAACAGGGAAGATGTTTTTGGAAGGCAGATTATTATGGATGAATGGGACAACATAACCGGCATTAACAACCAGCTGCTTCTTACAGCTTCAGGACTTAGTGTTGAGAACGCGGTATTTCATGTTGGGAAACTTGGTGGTATCGTTATTCCTGCTCATGTTGACAGATCCTCTTACAGTGTTTTGTCAAATCTCGGTGCGATACCTGAGGGTTTGGGATTTAAATGGCTTGAGCTGTCACGCTTCACCTCTTTGAATGAATTTGTGTCTTCCAATCCCGGTCTTGTAAATTACAAATTTATAAAAAGTTCAGATGCCCATGAACTGGGAGATATGCTTGAAAGGGAAACTTATCTTACGGTTGTCAGAAATGATGCAAAAAATATAATCAAAAGAATGCTGGAATTGTGATTAGCTAAAAATATTTTTAAAGGAATGAGATTCCCAATAGTGCAATTTAGCAAAAAAAATTTAAATAATTTGTTAAAATTTTTTTGTATACAATAAACGCATCCTGTTCCTTCAAACGCTTATATTTCAAGGGATTCTAAATTTTCAAGTACATAATATTTTATCTAAATGCTATTGAATTTTGTATTCCTATCTGTTATAATGACATTGTAATTGTTACAATATTAACAGACATCGTTATAATATTAACGTTAAACGTTAAGTTGTTAACAAAGCATCAAAATAGGTAGTAATAAATTTGGATTAGGGGTGATCTGAATGAGTGAAAAATGCTGCTGTTGTGCAACAATGAAGGACGAGAGAATGGACAAACTGGATGAAATTATTAACAAACACCGCAATGAAAAAGGCGCTCTCATTCCGGTTTTGCATGAGGCACAGGAACTGTTTGGCTATTTGCCTATGGAGGTACAGAAGAAAATTTCTGAGGGACTTAATGTTCCGCTGACTGAAATCTATGGTGTAATTACTTTTTACACACAGTTTTCATTGCAACCGAAGGGAAAGTACAAAATCCAGGTTTGCCTTGGAACTGCATGCTATGTTAAAGGTTCCGGACAGATACTAGACAAACTGAAAGAGAAACTCGGAATCAACGTAGGTGAAGTTACCGGGGACGGAAAATTTTCTCTTGAAGCATGCAGGTGCGTAGGCGCTTGCGGATTGGCACCTGTTGTAATGATAAATGAGGATGTATACGGCAGGCTGACAGTGGATGATGTTGAGGATATTATAAACAAGTATAAGGACAAATAACATATGAAAGATATTTCTCTGCATCTTCTGGATATAGTGCAAAATTCCCTGGCAGCTGAAGCGTCCAGGGTGGAGATAAGCCTTAAGGCTGACAACGGTGGAAAGCTTGAAATATTGATAAAGGATAATGGAAAAGGGATTGAAAAAGATATACTTCATATGATTACAGATCCGTTTTTCACAAGCCGAAATACCCGAAAGGTGGGGCTTGGCATACCGTTGTTCAAGGCATCTTGCGAAAGATCAGGCGGAATGATGCACATAAAGTCCGAAAAAGGGAAGGGAACAGAAATACTGGCAACCTTTGCTATAGACAATATAGACCGCCCACCCCTTGGAGATGTAGGTGAAACAGTTTCATGCCTAGTAATGATGACACCTGAGGTTGAGATTGAACTGGTTATTACCGCCGGAGAAGAAAAATTCGTGTTTAATTCCTTTGAAGTAAAGAGACAGCTGGGTGATGTGCCGCTGGATAATTACGAGGTAATAACCTGGATCAAGGAGTTCGTAAATGAAAATGTTAACAAAATGTTTGGAGGTGTTTTGAATGAAATCACTGGCTGAACTTGAAGCCATAAGAAATAAGGCTCAGGAACAGATAAATTTGAGAAAAAATAAAGACGGTATGAGAGTTGTTGTCGGAATGGCAACATGCGGAATAGCAGCAGGTGCAAGACCTGTTATGAATGCTTTTATGGAAGAACTGAAAAAGAGAAACATAGATAATGTTGTTGTTACCATGACTGGTTGCATGGGTGTTTGCAGACTGGAACCCATGGCTGAAATTATTGATACAAACGGTAAGAGATTTACTTATGTCAAGTTGACATCTGAAAAAGTAAGACGTATTGTTGCTGAACACATAGTAAACGGCAAGCCGGTTATTGAGTACACAATAGGACAGTTTGAATCGAAGAATTAAAGGGGGGAGACCAATGCAAATTTTCAGATCTCACGTACTTATATGCGGAGGTACAGGTTGTACGGCTTCAGGCTCTACGGTATTAACCGAGGAGTTTGAGAAGCAGTTGAAAAAAAACAATCTGGAAAACGAAGTTAAGATCGTTAAAACAGGATGTTTTGGCTTTTGTGAAAAGGGCCCGATAGTGGTTATTTATCCAGAGGGCTGTATGTATACAATGGTAAAGGTTGAAGACATCAGGGAAATAGTCGAAGAACACCTTGTTAAAGGAAGAATTGTAAAAAGGCTGCTCATTGAAGCACGTCAGGAGGAAGAGTCCAGAGTATCCATTGAAGGGGTTGAGTTCTTCCAGAAACAACACAGGGTTGTTTTAAAGAACTGTGGTGTGATTAATCCTGAGGAAATAAACGAGTATATTGCATGTGACGGCTATAGGGCTCTGGGTAAAGTACTTACTGAAATGAAGCCCGGAGAAGTAATAGACATAATCAAGCGCTCAGGACTGAGGGGAAGAGGCGGCGGAGGTTTCCCGACCGGGTTGAAATGGGAATTTACCGCCCGTGCACAGGGTGACCAGAAATATGTTTGCTGCAACGCTGATGAAGGCGATCCGGGTGCATTTATGGACAGAAGCATTCTGGAGGGCGATCCCCACGCGGTAATTGAGGCAATGGCAATTGCAGGTTATGCAATTGGCTCAAACCAGGGCTACATTTATGTAAGGGCTGAATATCCGATAGCTGTAAGAAGACTTAATATTGCCATCGGCCAGGCCAAGGAACTTGGGCTGCTGGGTAAAAATATATTTGGGACAGGCTTTGATTTTGACCTGGAGTTAAGACTTGGAGCCGGCGCATTTGTATGCGGTGAGGAAACTGCACTTATGACATCAATTGAAGGCAAGAGGGGAGAACCAAGGCCAAGACCGCCATTCCCTGCAAACCAGGGATTGTGGCAGAAACCCACATTGCTCAATAACGTTGAGACATACGCAAACATTCCGCAAATTATATTGAACGGTCCTGAATGGTTTGCATCTGTCGGAACTGAAAGAAGCAAAGGTACAAAAGTATTTGCTCTTGGCGGCAAGATCAATAACACCGGTCTGGTTGAAATTCCGATGGGTACAACTTTAAGAGAAGTAATTTACGACATCGGTGGAGGAATACCGGGAGGTAAGAATTTTAAAGCTGTTCAGATGGGAGGACCGTCAGGTGGTTGTGTGCCGGCTGAATGCATTGACACGCCAATCGATTATGACTCACTTACACAGCTTGGTGCCATGATGGGTTCCGGTGGTATGATCGTAATGGATCAGGATACCTGTATGGTTGATATAGCAAAATTCTTCCTGGAATTCACGGTTGATGAATCCTGCGGTAAATGTCCGCCTTGCCGTATCGGCACAAAAAGAATGCTTGAAATTCTGAACAAGATAACTGACGGAAAAGGAACACTTGAGGATATAGAAAAGCTTGAGGTTTTAGCAAAGAATATAAAGGCTTCTGCTCTTTGCGGACTTGGACAGACTGCTCCAAACCCCGTGCTTAGCACTTTAAGATACTTCAAGGATGAGTATCTTGCCCATGTTAATGATAAGACATGTCCTGCAGGAGTGTGCAAATCCATTACCAGGTATGTTATTCATGAGGATGCCTGCAAGAGTTGCGGAATCTGCGCAAGGAACTGTCCTATTGGCTGTATTACAGGTGAGAAGAAGAAACCATATAAGATTGATCAGGATAAGTGTATCAAGTGTGGCACTTGTATGGAAAAATGTCCGTTCAAGGCCATATATAAGAACGTATAAAGGAAGGGGAGTGAGAAATTATGGAAATGGTAAATATAACTATCGATACTAGAAAAATCAGAGTTCCAAAAAATTATACGGTTTTGGAAGCAGCTAAGTATGCAAACATTAAAATCCCGACTCTTTGCTACCTGAAAGGCATCAATGAAATTGGAGCTTGCAGAATGTGCGTTGTTGAAATAAAAGGAGCTAAAAGTCTTCAGGCTGCTTGCGTATATCCGGTATCCGAGGGTCTTGAAATATACACCCAGACTCCTGCTGTCAGAGAATCCAGAAGGGTTACCCTTGAGCTCATACTGTCAAACCATGACAGAAAGTGCCTGACTTGTACCAGAAGCAGAACCTGTGAGCTTCAAAAGCTGGCAGAAGAATTGAATATTAATGATATCCATTTTGATGGTGAAACTTATAAGTTGCCCCTTGACGATTTTTCCCCTTCCATTGTTAGGGATCCTAACAAGTGCGTTCTTTGCAGACGTTGTGTAAGCATGTGCAAGAATGTCCAGGAAGTAGGAGTTATCGACACTACTGAAAGAGGATTTAAAACAATTGTTTCATCCGCATTCAATAAATCTCTCAATGAAGTACCGTGTACAATGTGCGGACAGTGTATCACTGTTTGTCCTGTGGGTGCTTTAAGAGAAAAGGATGATACAGACAAGGTATGGCAGGCTCTGGCTGATAATGACAAGTATGTTATCGTGCAGACGGCTCCTGCAGTAAGAGTTGCTCTTGGTGAAGAATTTGGAATGCCTATAGGTTCAAGGGTTACAAGCAAAATGGTAGCAGCTCTCCGCCGTCTTGGATTCAAAAAGGTGTTTGACACTGATACAGCAGCAGACCTGACTATCATGGAGGAAGTAAACGAGCTTATTGACAGGATTAAAAACGGAGGAAAGCTTCCGCTTATTACATCCTGCAGCCCTGGTTGGATAAAATTCTGCGAACATAATTATCCGGAGTTTTTAGACAACCTTTCAACATGCAAATCGCCTCATGAAATGTTTGGAGCGGTTTTGAAATCCTATTATGCTGAAAAAGAGGGTATTGATCCCTCCAAGATATTTGTGGTATCAATAATGCCTTGCACAGCCAAGAAATTCGAGGCACAAAGACCTGAACTGTCATCCACCGGTTATCCCGATGTGGATGTAGTATTAACAACCAGAGAACTGGCAAGAATGATTCGTGAAGCTGCAATTGATTTCAACAATCTGCCTGAGAGATATTTTGATGACCCGATGGGAGAGGCTTCAGGCGCAGGCGTTATTTTCGGAGCTACAGGCGGTGTTATGGAAGCTGCTTTAAGAACCGCAACAGAGTTGATTACAGGTAAGAAAGTACCTGATGACAGCATTGAATATAACGAAGTTAGAGGTACCAAGGGAGTAAAAGAAGCTTCTATAAGAATCGGCGCTCTTACACTGAAAGCCGCAGTTGCTCATGGACTGGGCAATGCAAGAAAGCTTCTTGAAAGAATTAAAGCCGGAGAGCAATATCACTTCGTAGAAATCATGGCTTGTCCGGGCGGTTGTGTAAACGGCGGAGGACAACCGATACAACCTTCCGAAGTTAGAAGCTGGATTGACCTTAGAAGTGAGAGAGCAAAAGCTATTTACGACGAAGACAGAAGCATGCATGTAAGAAAGTCTCATGAGAATCCGGCTGTTAAGAAAATGTACAACGAGTATTTTGAAAAACCGGGTAGTGAAAAGGCTCATGAACTGTTGCATACACATTATCATGCAAGAGATAACTATCCCGAAACTAAATAATTGCCAGCACCTCGCTCCATTCTCCAAATAGGAGCATCAGACACCCCAAAGCCGATTCGAACAAACGAATCGGCTTTGTTAATATAAGGGAATTATCATGTACTCCATAATAATCATGATGTGAATCACTGCCCGATGGGAATTGGGAAGAATCGGAAAAGTTGATTTGGATCGCTGAAGCAGCAAGCGTGGCTTTAATTCAGATTGTTGAAGCAGCAAGCACGCTTTATTCTGCCCAGGCGTATCAATTTACATCAATTAATGTGATTTGAACCTGATTTTGGGCTTCCAGTCTCCCGTGCTTCTTTAATCCTTTTTATAAATTCCCGCGCAGTTAAAGTGATAGCATTATAGTCCCCGGTTTCAGCTCCCTTTATCAAACTGCTGCCAACCCCCACTGCCATGGCACCTGCTTTGATCCATTCGGCAACATTATCCGTTGTGACTCCTCCGAAGGGTATTAGCGGGGCATATGGCAGGGGACCGTGAATTGCCTTTATTATTTTTGGTCCGCAAACCTCACCGGGAAAGATCTTGATTAAATCTGCTCCGGCTTCCATGCATTCAATAACTTCCTTAACCGACATGGCACCAGGGATGCATGGCACCTGGTACCTGTTGCAAAGCTTTATTGTTTCCGCATTAAGGCTTGGAGCAACTATAAACCGGGCGCCTGACAGTATGGCAATTCTGGCGGTTTCAGGGTCGAGAACCGTCCCTGCGCCTATTATATTGCCTTCCGAACCGAATTTGGAGGTAAGTTTGTATATAATATTTTGTACTCCGGGAACGTTGAAGGTAATCTCAAGGGCGGTTACTCCACCCTCAAAACAGGCATATGCAATCCTCTCGGCTGTTTCGGCATTATCAGTTCGAATTGTTGCTATAAGTCCGGTATCTATTATCTTTAAAACTGTTTTTTGTCTTTCCATTTTATTTCATCCTTTGCTATATAGCGCTTTTTACATACTCAATAATTTTTTTCGATTTATCAAGGGCCATCTTAGCATCATCCCTGTCATAAGCCTCATAGGGGATCCCACCCGGCAATCCGTCCGGGTATCTTGTAGGAATATAGTACTTATCCAGGGATGCAGCTGTACTTTTCAGGTTCACAAAATTTTTGTCATACTCCGCAGCGGAGACACATGATTCAACAACCGAGTGCCCCCACACAAAATCTGCGCCCTTTGAGTATAAAAAAGCTTTTATTGCCTTTTCTGCAGCTTGTTGGGAAATTTTTTTCTCGTTCATTTTTATCTAAAACCAAAAAGCCCATCAAAAGCACCTATTCATTATTATTTACTTTTTATAATATCACAATTCCTGCCAATAGTCCATAAATGTGGATCGGATGCGGACCTGACTGCAGACCGTAGTAGAGCTGATTGTTTATGAAATAGGAATAATGAAATGATATATGGACATTAACCCTGAAGGTTTGGCATAATGTACTTATGAAAGCTTATTAAAGTTATTGCTTTTGTTTTGACAGGGGAAGCATTGACATGCATTTTACGGAGGATTTTATGAATATACGGCATTTGAATCATTTATTATCACTCATTGAAGAAATCAAAGTAATCGGAAAGAATACAGAAGTGGACGGAGTTATCTGCCATGTAATGGGTGTGGTTCGTTATGGCAGGGAATTGCGGCTTCTTGTTCTTCAGTATGATGAGGTGTTTCACCAAAGTAATGAGGAAGAGGAAACAGAATTGGATTATGAAGATATACCTGATAATAACCGTGCAATATTGTGTGCCAGGCTAAGGAATGAT
Organism: Clostridiaceae bacterium; assembly: GCA_012839865.1. Taxonomy (GTDB): domain Bacteria; phylum Bacillota; class Clostridia; order CAYPLH01; family DUMO01; genus DUMO01. Next base: position 56,173 of record DUMO01000045.1, on the reverse strand, counting down.
GCAAGAAGTCCTTTTCAGTGGACCAGAAGCGTATGTATAGGAACTGAAAAGTTTGAAAGCCAAAGTTCTGAAACCAAAAGACTCAGTGTGCAGGATTTTGAATGCGTGTTGCTGCTCTCTGAATTTTTGCGTAAAGGCTGGAAGCCTGAAGGCATTGATTATCAAAGCATTGACAAACTGTTTCTCACCAGCATGGAGCTTGTTGGAGATTACTCAGAAATACCGGCTTTCGGAGATAATCCTCCGATACGTTTTAATATCGGACCTTGCAGTACTGCCAATCTTGTGGAGCAGCCGGTCGATTTAACCATTAACGGTGAATATCCCGAAAAAATATGGTTCAGCAATTCTAAAACCGGCGAAAAGCACTGGGTGCAGATAAACCGGGTGTACTTATTGGATATGTGGGAAGAAATTGAAAAAACCTTCAGTAATCCAGAAATAAAAGAGAAAATGGCTCCGGAGGAATTTGATAAAGCCAAAGCAAATATTATCAGGAATTTTTCACAAATTTGCCCCAGAGGAATGTATTTGCCTGTTATCGAGTATGAATGCGAGGAAGGTATTTCACTTAATTTTTATACTGAAAGGTATCTTGATTCCAAACCTGCAAGAGGAAACAGTGCCACTGCTACAGGATTTATATGTCGCCCCGACAAACCTTTTGGTGTTTTGGGTTTGCAACTGAAGGCTTGTATCATTGAAGAACCTGTTCCGGCAGATACACGATGCATTAAGGCCGAATTGTTTCAATACAATAGTATTATTACTGCCGGTGATATTTTACTGGAGTAATGAACGGCAAGAGAAATGCCCTGCCTTGTTTAAGGTTTTTCAGGGGTTCGTGAGTTATTATGCAGAGGAAATGATGGAAACCGCTTAAGGTATGGTATAGTATAAAAGCAGTTGTATCTGCGAGGTGTATTTATGTATGATATTGTAATTGTCGGGGCAGGACCGGCTGGTGCCAACCTTGCACGGCTTATTGGAGATAAATATAAGATTCTTTTAATCGAAAAACGGGATTTGGGAAAAGAGAATTCCGGACATTGCATCAGCAAGTGCTGCGGCGGTTTATTGGCGCCGGATGCACAAAAGATAATTGCCAGGCTCGGATTGGGAATACCCAAGGATATTCTGGTTGATCCACAGCTTTTTGCGGTAAGAACAATTGACCTCACCAATAATCTGGAAAGGCTGTACCAGAGATTCTATTTCAACATGGATAGAGATAGATTTGACAGATGGCTGGTTTCTAAATTGCCGGACAGTATTGAAATAAAATTGAATTCTGTTTTTAAGGGTCTGTCAAAAATACCTGGAGGATATGAAGTTAAATATACCAACAACAGGCAAGAAATCCTTGCAAGGGCGAGAGTCATAATAGGTGCCGATGGTGCATCTTCTCTTATAAGAAAATGCATTAGCGGGAATGCAAACAGTCCTGAAAAGTATATTGCAATCCAGGAATGGTTTGAATATTCAGATCTTATGCCATATTATACGGCAATCTTTGATGAGGAAATAAGTGATTTTTACTCCTGGATAATTCCGAAGGATAATTATCTGATACTCGGATCAGCTCTCAAGCCCGGAGCTCATGCAAGAGAAAAGTATGATTTGTTAAAGCGAAAGCTGGCACAGTTGGGTTTTAATTTTAATGATAAAATCAAAACTGAAGGTGCATATATTTATAGAACCAGGAAAACAAAGCAATTATATACCGGTAAAGATAACATTGCGTTAATTGGAGAAGCGGCAGGTGCAATTAGTCCAAGTTCAGCTGAGGGAATAAGCTATGCCTTAAAAAGTTCCTTATACCTGGCCCAGAGCCTCAATGAAGGAATAGATGGATTTCTGGAAAGATATAAAGAGAAGATGAGTAATATTAAGCTTAATATACTTTGGAAAAATTTAAAATCACCGTTTATGTATAATTCGTTCCTCAGGATGCTGGCTATGAAATCAGGTTTGCGAAGTATAAAATAGAAGAAGCCCCTGCCTTTTGCAGCAGGGGTTGTATGATAAAAGGTGTGGTAACAAGCGAATTATTAAAGATTTTTTAAATAATCAATACTGATTTTTGCACACTCCATTGAAGTTTTGCCCATGGACGGTTTGTCCTGCTCAACAACAACCCATTGTGTGCCTGCATCCTCACATGCTTTTAAAATTTCAGGGAAGTTTTGCACACCATGCCCTAAAGGACGGAATTCAAAGGCTGTAGTTTCAGTGTCATTTTTATCTTCATCAATTCCTATGAGATTATACATTTTTGCAGGTTTCCTCCCGGGCATGACGAAGTCCTTCAAATGGACAACAGGAGCGCGGCCGGAATACTTTCTTATATAATCTGCCGGATTTTCTCCGCCGACATTTACCCAACATGTATCAATCTGAGTTTTTAAAAGCTCACAAGGTACACTTTCATACAAAACATCCAATGCATACTTGCCGTTTATCTTGTCAAATTCAAAATCATGGTTGTGGTACAGTAGTGTTAAACCTGCTTCTGAGGCAGCCTTGCCAATGATCTCCGCACCTTTGATAACTTCATTGAATTTTTCAGCATTTGGACGATATTCAGGTGTAAGGTATGGTATTGCTATGTAGCTGCAGCCAATTTCAGCATATTCACTGACAACTTTCTTCGGGTCGGCAATGAGGTCGACAAAAGGTACATGTGCCGATAATGGGATGAGTCCGATACTTTTTAAAAATTTGCCGATTTCCTGAGGCTTGTTCCCGTAAAGGCCCGCAAACTCAACCCCATCGTAGCCAAGCTCCTTTACCTTGTGCAGTGTTCCGAAAAAATCCTTTTCTAATACGTCCCTGACAGAATATACCTGTAGTGCAATTGGAAATTTCATGACTGATTCCTCCCATCTTAATATTCCGGAAAAACTTCCTTTGGCTTTTGCTTTCCATGCTTGTGAAAAGGCTTTACTGTATGTATTCTGCATGTATAAAAGCAGTTTGCGAAAATTGCTGAAAACCCATGTTTACAATTGCATTTTAAGTCATATAGTGTTACGATACAAGTTAAAAAGAAACAAAATCAAGACAAATATTGCTGTTTTTTTCATAAGCATAGCTTCAGAAAGCTAATATTTCAGGAAGGCAGGTGCTATGGAGTTCACGGCTTTAAGACAAAATTAATTGAACTCTAAACTTGTATGAAGTTTTTTTATGAGAACAAGGCTTCATCTATATATGCATATTTTGGAAAAAGCCTGGCCTTTGGTGCGCATCTCCATAATCATATCGAACTGGTATTAATGCTGGAAGGCAGGACCAGGCTGATTGTTGATTCAAATGAATATATTGCCAATGCGGGAGATGCTTTTATTATCTTCCCCAATCAAATACATCAATATCAAAAAATTGATACTGAGAGATATTTTATAAGTATCTTCCCGCCGGAACTATGTCCTGAGTTCCAAAATGTGTTTTCAGGCAAGATTCCTGTTTCGCCGATTATAAAAAATGCTCTAATAAACGGCAAGTTGCTTTCAATTGCTGAAAGTATAGTTGAAATCAACATGCAGAAAGGACCTTTATATCACATATGTATAAAAGGATATTTTTTGATATTGCTCTCTGAACTGTTCCGGATGATGGAGTTTAAAGATTCGAAATCACCGGATTCCAATACTGTTCTGGCACTATTGAATTATTGTTCCGAAAATTACACCAGGGATATAAATCTCGAAAAAGTATCAAAAGCCCTGCATATTAGCAGATATCATATTTCGCGCCTTTTTTCGGAAAAACTTCGAATGAGTTTTACAGAGTACATAGGAACTCTTAGAATATCCAAAGCCTGCAGGCTTCTTATCAGTGAGGACAGGAGCATTACTGATATAGCTTACAGCACCGGGTTCAATTCAATAAGAACCTTCAACCGCCTGTTTTTAAAATATACCGGTACTACACCCAAAAAATACAGGGAAATGAACACAATGAACACAATTAACACAGTTTAATGAGATGTATGCAGAACAGGGATATTTTCGAAGCAAATCCAGTAGCAAAACAAAGCCATTTGATGTTGTTCTGCATATATTAAAACTGTTTTCAGGAAATTATTCTGATTATATGCAAAGGAGCAGAACCCTGAAGGATATTAGCAAAGCAGAAGCCCAGGCACAGAAGATTGTTTTGCAAAACAGGCTTTCCGAGATAATTGGAAAATTATCAGCGCCGTCAAAGCAGGATGATCTGGAAGCCCTCGACAGGGAGTACCATGAAATTTTGCATAAACTAAGGGAAGCATCGACAAATGAATAATAATCTCCCTGGATGCCGGAAAAGCAACAATATGTTTATTCAGAATAATTAAAAACAGTAAAAAAACTATATACAATACAATTGTATAATAGTATAATTTTTGAGTGAAGATTAAGCTTGATACTCTTTCACGGTCAGGGAATTCATGAAACGGCAGAGTCTGTTTTATGCATGATTTGTATAAATCATCATTAAATTAATAACTATTTATCATAAAGGAGTAAAAGGTATGAAGAAAATTTACACCGGAAAAACCAAGGATGTTTACTTGAAAGAAGATGGAAATTACTTATTAAAGTTTAAGGATGACGTTACAGGCACGGATGGAGTGTTTGATCCGGGAGCCAATACAGTGGGGCTAACAATTGAAGGAGCGGGAAAAGCCGGTTTAAGGTTGACTTGCTACTTTTTCGAAAAGATAAACAAGGCAGGAATCCCTACCCACTATATAAGCGCTGATATTGATCAGCAGACAATGACTGTCAGGCCTGCAAAGCTCTTTGGCAAGGGAGTTGAAGTCATTATAAGATATCGAGCCGTCGGAAGTTTTTTCAGGCGCTATGGAACATACTGCAAAGAAGGCCAGACCTTGAACGGCTATGTTGAAGTAACATTGAAGGATGATGCAAGAAATGATCCTTTGATTACCGAAGATGCCCTTGACATGCTCGGAATCATGACCAGGGAAGAATACAAGGTTTTAGTGGATTTGACAAAAAAAATAGGGCAAATTGTAAAAGATGAACTTGCATCTAAAGGACTGGAGCTTTATGATATCAAGTTTGAGTTTGGCAGAGTTGGTGAAGACAATCATGTCGCCCTGATAGATGAAATTTCAGGAGGAAACATGCGTGTCTTTCGAAATGGTGAATTTATCGAGCCTTTGGAACTGGAAAAGATAATACTGGGCTAACCAGGATGTTAACCTTATCGCCTGGCAAGGCAATGATGTTGAACTAAAAAAACACATTAAACGGGGGATTTGAAAATCCCCCGTTTTACTTTCAATATCTTCATAAAATATTTCTTGTCACAGGAGCCTGAGGTTGGTATCCAGTACTATTTCACACTGATGAATTTGCTTTAATAAATTCAATCAGTTCATCCACCCGGGTATAGGCAAGGCAGATTACCGTATCCGCTCCTCCGTAATATATTGCAATCCTCCCTGTCGGAGCATCATGCAGGGCTGCGCAGGGGAACACAACATTTGGAACGTCGCCTACACATTCATAAAGTTTTTGCGGAGAAAGAAGATAAGGCCTGGTCCTGTACAATACCTTCCAGGGTTCATCAATATCCAGCAATGCTGCGCCGAAACTGTATACAAATCCATTACATGATGTGAGTACACCGTGGTAGAACAACAGCCATCCTTCTGTAGTTTCGATAGGTATTGGGCCTGCGCCTATTTTAGTCCTTTCCCAGGGCTCCAGGGGAGACATTACATGTCTGTGGCGCCCCCAGTGTATAAGATCCGGGCTTTCACTGTAGTATATATCACCAAAAGGAGTATGACCGTTGTCACTTGGCCGGCTCAGCATCGCATACTTTCCTTTGATTTTCCTTGGGAACAATACTCCGTTTCTATTGAAGGGGAGAAATGCGTTTTCCATCTGATAAAACTTTTCAAAGTCATATGTATAGGCCATGCCGATTGTCGGATAGCTATGATATCCATTGCACCAGGTGACGTAATATCTGTCCTCAATCCAGCATACCCTGGGATCATATGCATATTCAAAACGGCCGACTTCAGCATCATCACATATGAATGAAATCCGTTCGTCATTGATTTTCCAGGTAATGCCGTCTTCGCTGAAACCTGCATGAATTTGCTGGAGCCTGCTTTTATTATCACAGCGGAATACACCTGCATACTTTCCTTTATATGGTACAACAGCACTGTTGAAAATGCTGTTTGATGAAGGAATGGCATCTCTTAATATAATTGGATTTTTCTCGGAACGCCATATAACTTCCCTGCAGCCTGCCGGTTTATCCTCCCAGGGGATATTTGGCAGTGCACCGCCGATTATAGTCGATGATTTTCCCATATATAACCCTCCGTAGACGAAAATATTCAAAATTATTTTACATTAACAGGAGAAATATTACAATAAAAAAATAGTATTTCAGACAGTAGTTATTGACACATGAAAATTAGTTGCTTATAATTGCTTCCGGTGTGGGTATATTTTAAATAGGGTAATGCGGATTTATTAATGATTCCACATTCGATAGATAATTGTTGTCATCAAAGTACTATTTGCCGCTGCCGTAACAAAACGGTGCGGTATATAAAAGGAGAAATAAATATGAGTGAAAAATGTAATAAAAGTTGCAGCAATTGCTCGGAAAACTGCGCTGAAAGGGAAACGCAAAAAACTGATTTTTCCGAGGAACTCAATAAGATGAGCAGTGTAAAGAAGGTCATTGGCATTGTCAGCGGAAAAGGTGGAGTGGGCAAGTCAATGGTTACTTCAATGCTTGCGGTAACCATGAACAGGTTGGGGTATCGCACTGCAATTCTTGATGCGGATGTTACGGGACCCTCTATTCCCAAAGCCTTTGGTTTAAAAGGAAAAGCTGCCGGAAGTGAATTTGGTTTGCTGCCTGTAAAAACTAAAACCGGTATAGAAGTCATGTCAATTAATCTGCTTCTGGAAAAGGATACTGACCCGGTGGTCTGGAGAGGACCGATGATTGCAGGTCTAATCAAGCAATTCTGGACCGATGTAGTCTGGTGTGATGTGGATTTCATGTTCATCGACATGCCGCCCGGTACAGGTGATGTTCCTCTTACCGTATTTCAATCCATAGCGGTTGATGGAATCATAGTTGTCACCTCTCCCCAGGAACTGGTGTCCATGATAGTATCCAAAGCGGTGAAGATGGCTGAAATGATGAATATTCCCATTATCGGACTTGTGGAAAACATGTCTTATTTCAAATGCCCCGACAATGGCAAGGAGTATAAGATATTCGGCGACAGCCATATAGAAGAAATTGCAGAAAAGCATAATTTAAAGGTTCTTGGAAGAATACCCATTGATCCTAAGTTGTCAGCCGCCTGTGACAAGGGAATGATCGAACTCTTTGACGGAAACTGGCTTGACCCTGTGGCTAAAATGTTTGAGGAAATGGTGGAAGAGCAGAATGATTGAAATTAAACGGCAGGTACAAAGCCGGATAACATTAAGGTATACTTGAAAAGTCTGCATAATATTATATGTTGTCTATTAATCAGAGGTGATTTTGTATACGGACCATTGCATAGATTAAACATTAGCTTACAGATAACGGCTAACACCCTTTTAGAGTGTTTTCATTAAATTTAAAGCAGCATATAGCTTACATTTACTTTAACTTTTCCTTGATCTGCTTTTCGATTTCCTTTGCCATGTCCTTTTTAATTTTCTCGATATCTTTATCTATACTCTGAGTTAGTTCTGCCTTGGCATTTTCCAGTTCAGCATTTATTATACCGTCAGCCTCATCCGTCATGTTTTCAAAATAGCTGTTCAGCTCCTGGTTTGCCCGTTCAAGCTCATTATTCCTGTGCTCTTCAATTTTGTTTTTAATCAAATCAGCTACGCTGTCTATATATTGACTGATTTTGGTTTTATATTGTTCATTGAGATTTTCTGTTTCGCCGCTTAAAATGGAATTATAGTAATCGGCAATTGAAGTGATGGATGTCCGGATCAAGCTTATTATATCCGAGTCTAACACAGATGCTGCAAAAACTTGTATGCTTCCCAACAATAAAGCCAGTATGATTACTCCGGTTATTATTATTTTTCTCATAGAATCTCCTCTTTCAGCAAAAGTATTCGAGAATATTATATTAGTTTACATAATATTTTCAATGAGTAATATTTTGCAAGTGAGTATTAACATGGGAATTTGGCCCCGGGACGATTATAAACGTGAGTATTAAAGCAACTTTTAGACTTATTGTGCATAATAAACAGCTTATGTATAATAATTAACAGAAAGTATCTTATTGCACTGGAATAAAAAGGAGATAGCCTGATGCATTACATCTATGCAACCCAACAGTTGAATTATGAAGATTATGCAAGCGGGCGGGTATTGTATAACATGCCTGGAACCGCCCCTTTTCCGGCAAGACTCGGAAGTGAAATTTTTGAAAGATGCAAGGCTGCACTGGCAAGTAGTGGTGTTAACGGGCCTTATACATTGTACGACCCTTTTTGCGGGGGAGGTTATCTTCTTACAGTATTAGGATTTTTGCATGGCCGGGATATTAAAAGAATTGTCGCATCGGATATTGATAATCAGATGGTTTGCCTGGCAATGCGCAACCTGAACCTTTTAAATGCTCAAGGTATTAAACAGAGAATTGAACAAATTGAGAAGTTGCTGAAGGAATACAAGAAAGAATCTCACAAGAACGCTTTGGACAGTGCCATAAGGCTTACGAGAACGGTTGAATCCAGAAAGGGGGATATGGAGTTGGATTGTTTTTGTGCCAATGCCTTGAACCTTGGTGAACAAGCCGGAAGGCTTGATACGGTTGATGTTGTAATTACTGATATACCATATGGAAGAATCACGAATTGGTCTGATGAAAGTTCAGGTTCCAACCATGCGGAACTTTTCCTGGAAAGCTTATACCACGCTATTCCTTCGCATTCCATAGTTGCAGTAGTGTCTGACAAGAAGCAGAAGGTTAAATCCGGCTTGTATAAAAGGATGGACTACTTCTCCCATGGCAAAAGGAAGGTTACAATATTTAAATTTCAAACGGTTAATTGATAGATAATGCCATATCCTGCTTAAGCTTCTTTCTATTGTACTGTTTGTATTACCTGCGATATACTGCATGTTGTTGTTCAGAAGAAGTATTTGCATGAAGAATTTTAAAAAAGAGCTGAAAAATTATAATATTGATGATGATGCAGTGCGAATTCTGGCGGATGGTTTCCCAAAAGTATCCTCTATGCTTGAGAGACAATTCAAAATAAAAGCATAGTGAAGGCATTGAAAAACATTTGAGCAAAAACAGGTACATAATTTTAATGTACCTGTTTTGCTTAAGGCAATGTTTATGAAAAGAAGAGGGAATTCCATATCCAACTTATTCCGGACAGCAACATGCAGGCTGTTGTGCAGCCTGTACACATTGCGTATTTAACTGTTTCCCGGCAGAATTAACCTGCTGGACATTTAATTTTAGAGCATATTGCAATAATGTTTATGATTAGAAAACCTGTATTATGAATCAAAGCTGAATAATTTCAGCAGTTTTTGCCAAAGGGTCAGCTCCATGGTTTCGCCGGCAGCTGATTTTGGGGCTTCAGGCACTTTTATGGAGCCTGTTTTCAGGACAAACTGTACAGCCGTGACATTTGTGTTTTTTTCCGATACAAAGGACACTGCTTTGCTTTGGCCGCCGGTAATTCTTCCTACAAGTTCGCTGATCTTGCTGCTTATCTCTTCACTCATATTGCTTGTTCCGTCCCTCAGTTCCTTTGTACCCTTCTTGTATTCATCAAGTCCTTTTTGCAGCTCTTTTGCAGCCATATTCAATTGTGCTCCGGCATTATACAATTCATTTGCCGAATAGATAATTACAGAAGAGGAAGAGCTGAATTCAGCTGTTCCTTTTGCCAACTCCGAAGCTCCATTTCTAAGCTGTGCAACACCTTCCGTGTAACTTTTCAATCCCTGTGCAAATTGAACGACACCGTCAAGCTGATTTTTAACAGCTGCCAGGTGTGGTATCTTATCCAGAATCTCACTGTAATTTTCCGGGGTCAATGGGGGAAGCTCCAAACCCAGGCTGCCCAGTGCCTTGTTGATGGAATCAAAAGTGGCTTGCTGTATGGCCAACGCACCGCTAACCAGGGCACTGTTTTGTTCTGTCAGCATGGATAAGCCTTTTTCCAGGGCAGTGGCTCCTTCATTAAGCTTACCGGCACCGTCGGACAATTGGCCAAGTCCCTCCCTGAAAGCCTTCAAGCCGTCAACATATTTTTGCATACCCTCTGAATACCGGTTAAGGCCCCCCAGCAATTCTCCGGCACCATCATCAAGAGCTCCTATGGCATCGGTGAGTTTTGAAATTTCCACTGAAAGCTCATCACTGTCAACGGGTATATCCATGGAAAGCTTGATGCCATTGATGCTTACCGGTTCCATTTCGAAGTCATGGATGTCTGCTGCCAGGATGATATCAACACTGTTGCCGGGAAGGCATGTATAGGTGAGTTGCTTTTTCCCTCCTGCCTCCGCAACGGTGGCATTACCAGGTTCTATATTGGAACAGAGCCTGCTGTCAAGGGTGACTGCAACTTGCAGGGCATAATTGTTGAAAAAAATGCTGTTGACATTAATGTTGGGATTGATTGAAATAGCTATTTTCAACCGCCCGCTTTTTCCTGCAACCTCAGTTCCGGGTATTTCCTTTTCGTCAAGGAAATATTTAATGGAAATGTCCCAGGGCAATTCCTTTTTTTCAAGAGTCCCCTGATAGTAAAACTTGTCAGCTTCCGTGCTTATTGATATTTTATCCCCCTCAACATTTATCTTTTCAGCAGTTGTCAGGTTCCGCACCTCAGAATAATTGCCATAATCGATAATGTTGCCGCCATTGAATATATTGACCACATAAATGCTGTCTACGCTGCCGTCCAGATTAAGTATGCCATATACGACTTCCTCTTTTTGAGAAGGGAAGGCATCTTCGGGAGGATTGGCAGGATTGTCCTGAGGTTGAAGGCTGCCTGTCGAATAAGCAGTATTGAATAATCCAAATAATAATATGGCTGTTAAAGCAACCGATAGAAACTTTTTCATTTTAACCACACTCCTATAATTAATTGCTCACATTATTTTTAAAGGTAGTTTTTTGGATTACTCCGTCAAACAGCACAAGTAATGCCGGAAGGACAAAGACTACCATGGCAAGGGACAACAGCGTTCCCCGGCCAAGGAGCAAACCAAGGTCTGATATAACAGGGTTGCTGGATGTATATGCAAGAGCAAATCCTGCAGTTGAGAGAATCCCGGCGGATATAAGTACCGATATCAGATTGTTGCCCAGGGTCTCTGACATGGCTTCTTTTCTAGGAAGAGCCATCCTGTTTCGCAAATAGGTATTTGTAATCAAAATGGCATAGTCCACTGTTGCCCCCAACTGCACTGTACTGATAATCAAAAATCCCACAAAACTCAAGGGCTTTCCGATAAAATACGGAATTGAAAGGTTAATCCAGATGGCTGTTTCAATCGTAAACAGTAAAAACAGGGGCAGGACCAGGGAACGAAACGTAACAAGAAGTGTAAGCAGTATTCCTGCTATTGCAATGAGGTTAATACGTCTGTTGTCAACTGAAACAACGTTTTTCATATCGTAAAGCGTTGCACTTTCTCCTGCAAGGTAATATGTGTCATAATGCTCCGATGCAGTATTCAAAACGGCCTGTACAGTATCAAAGGCCTCCGGGCCTTCCTTGTCTGTATCTGTGTAAAGGATTATCCGTGCATAATTATCCGAGTAAAATTGTTCCAGAGCTTCCGCCGGGACAAACTCGTGTGGTATTGAAGAGCCAACTGATGTAACAAAAGACACAACATCAGTTACATGAGAAATATCTGCAAGGTCACTGCAAAGCTGAAGCTCTTTGCCCGGGTCTTCTTTGGGAACCAGCAAGACCAAAATATTTTCATTTCCAAAATGCTCTTTTATAAATGCAGTATCTTTTCCGACCCGTGATGCACTGGCAATACTTTCAGTGCCATATACAAACTGAGTGTTGGATTGAGCAAGATATGCCGGTACCACAATCAGGAGGGCAATTAACAAAAACGGCATCCTGACCTTCATCAGCCACTTGCCGGATTTTTTGAACTCAGGCATTAATCTTCGATGTCTGGTTTTATCAATAATATTGTACGACAATAAAGTAATGGCAGGTAAGAAAACAATAACTGAAATAAAGCTGAGGGTAACACCCTTCAAAAGATTAAGCCCCAGATCCGCCCCAATACTGAAACGCATGAATATCAGGGCTGAAAAACCTATTACGGTTGTGGCAGCACTGGCGGCAATTGTTGAAAAAGCTTCCTTCATAGCCAGCAGCATCGCAGACCGGGGTTCATTGGTTTTGCGGTGTTCATTGAAACTGTGAAGAAGGAAAATTGCATAATCCAGTGAAACCGCAAGTTGCAGGATGGGACTCACCGTATTGGTTATAAAGGATATCTCGCCAAAAATTATATTTGTTCCCATATTAATCGCTATTGCCACGCCTATGCTGAATAAGAACAACAAAGGCTCTATCCACGAATCGGTTGATATAATCAAAATGATAATAATTATCGGAAGTAATATAGCCAAAGCCTTTCCCGCTTCTGAAACCGACATTGCCTGCGTTTCTGCTGCACTGACAGCTTCACCGGAAGCGGCATTGTTCCCGCCGATAAGTTCGTAAATGGCACTCATGGTGATTATTTCTTTTCCGCCTTTGATGGATACCGATAACAAAGCATTATTGTCTTTATAGTAGCTTTCAAGCATCGGCTTGTCCATGAATTCAAGAGGTACTGATTTCAGTGTTTCAAGACCGATTATGTCATCCAGCCAGGTAACCGATGTCACCCCGTCTATTGCTTTAATTTTTTCCTTGTACTCCAGTACTTCGTATATGGACACATTTGTCAGCATTATCCTTGCATTTGGTATTTCACCTCCAAATTCCTCCATTAATTCGATTGCAGTTGTTGACTGCGCGTCTTCAGGGAGATAATCCACCATGTCATAGTTGACCGAAACTCTTGTTGAAAGAAAAATGCAAAGCATAACGGAAATCAAAAACACTGCAATAATGCCTTTTCTATGATTAAGTGCCCCTTGCGCAAATTTTTCCACGTAGTTCCCTCCTTATTTGCTGAACACAGTGTTGACAATATTACACATATATAGTTTAATTGCATTGTGGGTGGAATACAACAGACAGATATTTTTTAAATGTTAGTTACTAAACATATATTGTTCAGAATGCATGAAATTTATCAGATTTAACAAAACTGGAGGGATTGCATGAAAAGCGACAAATTGGACAGACGGGCAAAATACACCAGGATGGTGCTAAAAGAGAGCTTGATAAACCTTTTGGAAAAAAAGGATATTTCAAAGATAACCATCAAAGAAATTTGTGATGATGCAGATATAAATCGCGCCACCTTTTATTCCCACTATAACGACCAATATGACCTCTTGAGGAAAATAGAAGACGAACTTTTGAATAATGTCAGCGACTATATAGAAGCATTGTATAAAGCAGACAACAGCAGAGACGATGTTTCTTTGGTGGAGGAAATTTTTGAATATATAAAACAAAACGGAAAACTGTGCAGATTGCTGTTAAACGAGCGGGGGGACCTGAATTTTCAGAAAAAGGTCATGATGCTGGTCTATGACAGAATAGTCAATGAACTGACCGACAACAACAATATTACCAAGGAAGATGCAGAATGTATTTATTCGTTTTTTATAACCGGGTGTGTCGGACTTGTTCAAAAATGGCTGAATGACGGTATGAAAAAGTCAGCCCGTTACATGGCGGAAATGGTAATGAAACTTACCCTGGGGATAACCTCCTCATATAAAACACTGCAGCCCAAAAAGAGAGTATAGTATAAAATAACTCATATCAAATCCGTCTTTTCCTCGCTGGCAGGAAGCTACCGTATTGCAATTCCAGCGAAATTGCCCCTGTGAAAATGCATACAAGCTGTAACATAATAAAGACGTATAAGGCAGCAAGAAAAATGTATGGAATTTATCAGGGAATATTGTATAATTAGAATAATGTTTTTGATTAGTGAGGGAGGAATAAGGATAATGGCTGAAGTCAAGTTTGAAATAATCAGGAACTTTGGAGTATTGTCAGAATCAGCAAAAGGATGGACGATGGAGCTTAATCTTGTAAGCTGGAATGACCGGGAGGCAAAGTATGATATTCGAGAATGGTCTCCTGAACATGACAAGATGAGTAAAGGTGTAACCATGACCGGTGAACAGCTTAAGGCATTAAGAGATATACTGAATGGAATGGATTTATAGGGTGTATGTTTACAAAAAAATTTCCGAAGGAATTCGAAAATTTCAGGATGGCCATTTTAAGTCGACAGTTCAGGAACGGTTATTTTTCTGATAATATAACGCAACACTCCGGCAGGCGTTTCCACCTGTACCTTCTGGTTGATACTTTTAAAAAGCAATGCTCTTCCCAATGGAGACAAGCATGAGGCATAGTCCGCATCATGATTTGCACCTTCATGATATGGAGGGACGATGTGATACAGGTATGTATCCATATCATCCATGTCCTGCACCTCAACCGTACTCTTGATTATTACAAAGGGGCAGTTGCTGTTGCCGGAGCAGACTTTTGACGAATTTAAGTAGGCATTAACCGTATTTATATAATCTTTAAAAAAGTTTTCAACATTCATGCTTTCTATCGTGTTGTTGCTGTAGTAACCATTAAGCAGAGATTCCTTAATATTTTCAATCTCCCTTATATGTTCTGAAAGAAAGTATGATAAATCAGACATCAAGTTCTCTTTATGCATTTCCATCTCCTTTTTCCAATGTTTTCAAATGACAGGCTCTTTGTAACAGCCTGTGAAATAACTCTAAATATATATTAGCACAAATGTAAATGGATGTCAATGATGGATATGCGTGGAAACAAATAGCATATTGGATACAAAATGGCTTTATTTGAATTAAATGTCCTTTTGTGATGTATTCTATAACCTGTTTGGAACCATAAAATGAAATTTGGATGAAATTTTGAACTTGACCAATTTAAATATGGCAGTGTTTAATGATATATGGTAAGATAAATACTGGCTTTTATTTATAAAATCAGTTTGAAGTCTGATTGCAAAAAGAGGGGAAAATACTCCGGTTTTACTTATACAGGTTATTTTGAAAAATTAGCATCATAATAAGACTAACAAAAAACTGGTGGGGTGATTGTATGGCGAAAAAAGACAATAAACAAAAAACAAAACCAAAGGTGGATTCCGGTGTAAAAACATTTTATGTTTTTGCATCAATCATTGTCCTGGCTATAGTTTATATGTTTATAAGAATGGCGATACCCAAGGATGTAGCAAAAATTGGCAAGAGAGTTATTGACGGATACGAGTTCAATTATTACCTGACTCAATACGTTCAGGAAGCTTTAAAAAATAAAAGTCCTTACGAGGATGTTAATAGCTATTTATATAAAGACAGTGGTTATGGCTCCCTCATGGATACGTTGAAAAACCAGGCATTGTCAGAAGCCGCCCAGGTCGAAATGCTGCTTTTGAAAGCTGATGAGGAAAGATTCAAAGTTGACAGAAAGACTCTTAATGAAGAATGGAAAACCTTCAGGGATTCCTTGAAGGAAGAGGCACAAAGGAAGGGCGTAAGCCTTTCAGAATATGTCAAAACCTACTATGGTGTCAGCATGAGAAAAGCTGAGAGAATATATAAAGAGATAGTAACTGCCAGAAAGTATATGGATGCCAAAGTCCCTGAAATTCCTGCAACGGAAGAGGAATTGACTTCCTATTACGAATATAACAGGGAAATGTTTGACAAGGCAGTGGTAAGGCATATCCTTATAAAATGCGCAGAAGACGCCGATGACGAAACTGTTGCGGAAAAACAGAAGCAGGCACAGGATTTGCTGAACAGGGTAAATGCGGGAGAGGATATAGCCACCCTTGCCCAGGAATATAGTGAAGATGATGGCTCGAAAGATTATGGCGGAATGTATGAAGTCATGTATGGGCAATTTATTCAAGAGTTTGAAGACTGGACCTTTTCCCATCAGCCAGGTGATACAGGATTAATACGGACTTATTATGGTTTTCATGTAATGAAACTGGATAGTATAGACAACACTTTTGAGGCAAACAGGGAAATAGTTGAACAATATTATAAAGCCAGCAAATTTCAGGACATGATAAATGAAGCTCTTGGCAGCGGCCAATATGATGTTCAGATACTGGAAGGCTTTGATTCGGCATATTAATGGTCAAAAGCCTTGAAAAAGATATGCGACACAACATTCAACAATATTTTGCTTTGGTTTGTTAAAAGACAATAAAACGGATACCGGTTTGAAATTTGACAAAACACACGATTTGCCTCCATTTTCATATAATGAACTGTAATCATTTATGTAAATGGAGGTTTTTATATGGCAACAATTCTTGTATATAACAACTATTCAAACAATATGGAAATATACCAGCAGGCGGAGAGCGATCCTATGCCCTATAGCACCGGCAGGACCCTACTGGTACGTGAGTTTCGCGGCAGCTCCGATTCAAGTGTGTTATGGACCGATGTGAGAACAATGGAAGCCTGGAATGCAACGCGAAATGCCTGGGGACGAAACATTTACGTAGGCTTTGCATTCAAACGCATTTGGGAGGGAGGCCATGGGTATCAGTCACAGCATTATGCGGGAGTTGCCCTGGATTTGGCACAAACTGCCACGCCTGAAGAAAGAAATGAGCTGAGAAACCTTGCGTCCAGATTAGGAGTTTGGGTTTATGTTGAGCCGGCTTACCTTACTCCGACCTGGGTGCATGTAGACCGGAGGTTGGGTCCTCCTGCTTGTCCTGCCGGGTATCCATTGGTAAGACGGGGATCAGTCAATCAATATGTTCTTGTCCTTCAAGATGCCCTTAATGCCCTTGGATACACCGGCTCAGGACTGGATGGCATATTTGGCGGGGGTACCCAGAGAGCACTGATAAACTTTCAAAGATCCAGAGGATTAAGCCCGGATGGGATAGCAGGGTGTGCCACCTGGACAGCACTTACCAGAGCGGCAAGAGGAATCGGCCGGACACCGACTGTTGTCAATCCATAAAACAATTTTCCTTCAGCCTGGCTGAATCCCGGGACTTAAAGGCATTTTAAACTGAGTTTACCATGCCTTTTTTTTCTGCCGGAAATTTTTACTTTAACTGCCGGTTTGACTGTAATTGACCGTATGAGATCTGAGGGTTTATAAAATAATATGTCTGAGCGGTAAAAATATATTTACGATTAAAGTTATATATTTATTGAAAGAATTTTACCATTTGCTATACTATAAATATAAACTTATTTTCTTTGAGGTATTTTATATGTCAGATATTAAGGAGAATTTGATAAGGCAATTAAGAGAAAACGGCAATAAAATTACTCCTCAAAGGCAGGCAGTAATTGACGCCATTTCAGAGAACAGCGCTTCCCACTTGAGCACTGAGGAAATTTACAGAAAGGTTAAGGAGTCTTTCCCGGACATAGGACTTGCCACAGTCTACCGTACTCTTTTATTGTTCGTGAAACTTGGTATTGTAAACAAGCTTAATTTTGATGACGGATTCAACAGGTATGAGCTAAGTGACGATGAAGACCACAGGCACCATCATCTCATATGTATGGGTTGCGGCTCTGTCACAAGTGTAGAGGAGGACCTTCTTGAAAATCTTGAGAATCAGCTTAGTACAGAGTATGATTTTCAAATAGTTGATCACAGGGTGAAATTTTATGGCTATTGCAGCAAATGCAAGACCAGGCACGAAGGAGACTAATATGGGTAATTTACATAAAATCCTGCCGGGGATTATTATCCACAGCCTGAAACAGCCGAAATCTAATTATTCACAGAATTATGCACATTATCCACAGGATTTATGTGCACAAAACACCCGTTTTGTGAATTAAAACACCTGTGAGTTGAAGTTTAATACCGGCTATTATAAAATAAATATAGGAAACTGTGTTGAACTATAGAAATATTGGGTAATAATTTATAAAGGTAAGTACAAGCTGAAGATTAAAAAAAGTAATTTAAAGATTTGATAACCGAAAAAAGGCTTCATGTTATTTACTATAGATTTATGGCTCTATTAATTCCTTAAAAAATAGAAAGGAGCTGGGATTTATGAAAATCAATATCAGCGGCAGAAATTTTGAAGTTACAGAAGCTCTTAAAGAGCGTATTGAGAAGAAGCTGGGCAAGCTCAGCAAATTCTTCAAGCCTGATGCTGATGCACAAGTAAGGATGAGCGTCCAGAGAAACAGGCACATTCTTGAGGTGACCATTTATTTTAACGGTGCTGTTTTAAGGGCTGAAGAATCAGGCGACGATATGTATGCATGCATTGACAAGGTGGTGGACATACTTGAGAGGCAGCTTGGAAAGTATAAAACCCGCCTGGCAAAAAGCCTGCATAAGAACGCCTTTAAGTTTGAAAATGCATTAAAGGATGAGGCTGATAAACTTCAGGAAGAAGTTACTGATTTCAAAATTGTAAAGACCAAGAAATTTGCAATAAAGCCAATGGCTGTTGAAGAAGCAATACTCCAAATGAATCTTTTGGGACACTCGTTTTTCGTATTTTCAAATGCCCAAACAAACGAAGTGAATGTTGTATATAAAAGGAAAGACGGTGATTATGGGCTGATTGAGCCTGAATTTTAAAAATATGCAGTTTTGTGACAGATTCCATATCCGGTAATTTAAAATTATAGGCAAGACAAGTTATATGGAATTGATTATAATATAACGGTGCAGCATTAAACTGCACCGTTTAAATTGTCACTTGTAAGAACTAATGTTCTGCTGTATAATTTTAAAATAAGTATAGAAAAACAGGAGAGAAAAATGGACTTACTGAAGGGTTTGAATAAAGAGCAGAAAGAAGCAGTAATGCATACGGAGGGGCCTCTTTTGATACTGGCAGGAGCCGGATCCGGCAAAACAAGAGTACTTACCCACAGGATTGCATATCTAATCAAAGAAAAAAACGTTAATCCCGGAAGGATACTTGCCATTACTTTTACCAACAAGGCAGCAAATGAGATGAAGGAAAGAGTTGAGGGGATACTTGGCGAAACAGCAAAAGACATGTGGATAAGCACTTTTCATTCAGCATGCGTCAGGATACTGAGACGCCATATTGATAGAATCGGGTTCAAACGTAATTTTGTTATATATGATTCTGCCGACCAGAAAACACTCATTCAGGACTGTATGAAAGAGATCAATGTTAATGAGCGCCTTTATGATCCAAAAGCAGTCCTCAATGCAATATCCAGGGCAAAGGATGAATTAATTGAGCCAGACAGATACATGAAGATGAATGAATCAGATTTCCGGTCGAGAGTTATGGGCGAAATATATGCTTTATACCAGAAAAAATTGCGCCTTAACAATGCTCTGGATTTTGATGATATTCTTTTTTATACAATTAAGCTTTTTATTGAAAACAATGATGTGCTTCAGCTTTTCCAGAACCAATTCCGTTACATAATGGTGGATGAATATCAGGATACAAATACAGCCCAGTACCACCTTGTCAGCCTTTTAGCCCAGAAGCACCGCAATATTTGCGTTGTAGGGGACGACGACCAGTCCATCTATCTTTTCAGAGGAGCCAATATAAGAAATATACTGGACTTTGAGAAGGAATTCAAAGACTGCAGGGTAATCAAGCTGGAGCAAAACTACCGTTCCACGCAAACAATTTTGAAGGCGGCCTACAGTGTTATCAGGAACAATAAAGAGCGTAAGGATAAGAAACTATGGACGCAAAATATCGAGGGGGAAAAAATAAAGAGCTTTGAGGGAGACAATGAACACGCCGAGGCAGTATTTGTTGCAAGTGAAATCAAACATCTTTGCAGCAAGGGGAAAAATTACAGGGACTTTGCTGTGCTTTACCGTATGAATGCACAATCCCGTGTTATTGAGGATACATTTATCAGGGAGGGAATTCCCTATAAGATAGTAGGCGGTTTACGGTTCTATGACAGGAAAGAGATAAAGGATGTACTTGCGTACCTCAGGGTAATACAAAATCCCGGTGATACTATCAGCCTTAAAAGAATAATAAATACGCCCAGAAGGGGCATTGGCTCCACTACTCTGGAAAGAGCCGAAGAAATTGCGTCAATAAATGAGGACAGCATATATAATGTCATAAGGTCATCAAATCTCTATCCCGAACTGCAAAGGGCAAGTTCCAAACTCGATTCTTTTTGCAATATGATAGAAGAGTTTACAGGCATGAAGGATCAAATACCGGTGTCGGAACTTATCGGAAGAGTCATTGAGGTATCAGGACTATTATCCGAACTGGAAAAGGAAGACACGATTGAAGCAAACTCAAGAATTGAAAACATAAAAGAGCTCATATCGGTTGCTTTGGAATTTGAAGCACAGGAAAATTCGGGAGGTCTGGAGGATTTCCTGGCACAGATTTCACTGGTTTCTGATATTGACGGTTTTTCCGACAAGGAGGACAGTGTAGTGCTGATGACGCTGCATAGCGCAAAAGGCCTTGAATTTCCGGTGGTTTTTATTACCGGTATGGAGGAAGGCGTTTTCCCAAGCTACAGGTCGGTAGCTTATGAAACCCAGCTGGAAGAAGAACGGAGATTATGCTATGTAGGAATCACCCGTGCAAAGGAATTGCTGTACCTTGTCAATGCAAAAAGCAGGACATTGTTTGGCAGTACCTCATTTAATCTGGTTTCCAGATTTAAAGAAGAAGTTGACAGCATGCTTCTGGAGGATGCAAACAGAACGTCTTCAAAAGGTAGTGTTTTTACAGGCGGATTTGCAGCAAACGGATTTATAAAACAGACAAAAAATGAAAAGCCGAATTTTGATTTTTGTGAAGGTGACATGGTGGTCCACAGAAAATTTGGCGTTGGAATAATTGTATCTATTGAAGAAGTAGAGGACGACTTTAAAGTTGAAATACAGTTCAGAAAGTCAGGGATGAAAAGGCTGATGGCCAAATATGCCAACCTCGTGAAACTGTGAACCAAGCCGCCACTTAATGGTGAGCTTCGTATTGACAGGCATTACTGCCTGTTACAAGAGCTTAGCCGAAAGCCCATGACTTTAGTCACTGGAATGAAGGCTTATCTTGACCTCCCGGGCTTTTCCCAAACCACTTCCACCGGGCAGGTATTGCTGACTATACACAGTTTTTTTAGATGTTTATTCGGGCTCAAGGTGCCGGATTGTTTGTAAGAGATTTGCCACCGGCACCTTAAAATACCTATTCCATCAACAGTTTATGGCTTGTAGGTTTCAAAGCAGACAATGTCTTCTAATTTTTTTCTTGGCCTCGGAGCAGGGCTTTCATCAGGATAGCCCAGGGGAGTTATAGCCACCACTCTTACATTGTCCGGCACGTTTAATATTTCTTTCACCATCTTCTCATCAAACCCGCCAATCCAGCAAGTTCCCAGTCCCTGCTCATAAGCGGCAAGAATAATATATGCCGTGGCGATGGACAAGTCAACCGTATGCCGGTGTTGACCGCATCTCATTATACCTTCAGGGTCGGTGCCGCATGCTGCAATTATTACAGGGGCCTGGGCAATAAATCCCGATGAGCCTGCAGCCTTGCCAAGCTCCGATATCTTTTCGGGATCCCGTACAACGATAAATTTCCAGTTTTGAAGGTTTCGGGCTGACGGTGAAAGCCTTGCAGCTTCAAGGACTTTATTCAGCTTCTCATCCTCAACTTCCTGTGAAGTATATTTTCTGATGCTTCTTCTGTTTTCAATGGCAGATATGACAGTCATGGATATATACCTCCTTTTGAATACCGGCAGAATATAATAAAAAATGCAATTGTTAATTAGCCAAATTAAAGAATTATGCCGGCATAATACTTCCGCTAACTGAATTTTAACAAAATATACATATGCATACAAGGTAAAAGCAATGAATTTGAAGTTCAAAATATTAGAATTATTTCAGGAGCATTTAAAGCTGTTTTTGCAAGCAACGAATTTATGAACTTAAGGTGTATATCGTATAAAGCAATAATTCTGCATAATGACAGTTAAGTTGTCAATGACAATAAAACTGTCATTATATAAATCTGTAATACTTCTATATTATAATAAATAAATAGTTTTGATTGAAATTCCCAGCATACGCAAAAAAAAGAACGCTGATGTTGACACTTATCGTATCAATATTAGCGTTCTTATGTGGTGCGGATAGAGGGATTTGAACCCCCACGGTTTGTGCCACTGGAACCTAAATCCAGCGCGTCTGCCAATTCCGCCATATCCGCAAGTGTGCTGAAATATATTAACACATGGCCATATCAAAGTCAAGATTCAATTTCTTCTTGAGTTTCTGATGGTTTACAAAACACAGTTGAAATAGAATGTATGCAGAACAATTACAAGTTTTGAGAAAACCGACGGTTCGCTGAAGGAAGAATGAGATTCTTGAATACTTGCTTTTCTTGTTATAAAATAGCAATTGGTAATAATAAACTCCGGAGAACAAATAATGGAATATTTTGAGCAGGTATGCAATAATATTTGCATAAGATTGAATGAGCAGCAAAGACTGGCTGTTGAACATGAGAATGGGCCTGCCCTGGTTCTCGCAGGACCCGGTTCGGGAAAAACTACGGTTATTATCTGCCGCCTGGCAAGACTGGTGATTGAAAAAGGCATCAATCCCCGAAATATTATATCCCTTACCTTTAACAGGGCTGCGGCTTATGAAATGGAACAAAGGTTCAACACAATATTTCGAAGCTATTGTGATTGCAAAATCAGGTTTGCTACTTTGCATGCCTTTTCCTATTCCATTGTCAGGTGGTATCAGGATTATAAAGGCATCAGGCTGGAATTGATTGAAGACACAGACAGGAAAAAAATGAAAAGTGACATCCTGAAAAATTTGTACCACCGAATAAATGGCAGACCTGTGACAGAGGATGGGCTTTCTGATATTGTAAATGAAATTTGTCTGGTAAAGAACAGGGCAATTCCGGATGTAACAAATTATAATTCAAAGATAAAAAATTTCTCAGCCATATATTCGGAATATGAAAAATTTAAAAAAGAAAACAGGTTGCTGGATTTTGATGATATGCTTGTCTATGCCCTGGCTGTATTGCGAAATTACCCCAGGCTGCTTGATAACTACAGGAGCCGGTATACATATATTCAGGTTGATGAGGGCCAGGATTTGTCAAAAATTCAGTTTGAAATTGTAAAATTACTGGCGGAGCCTTTGAACAACCTGTTTATTGTTGCGGATGACGACCAGGCAATATATGCTTTCCGTGGCTCGGAACCTGAATACATACTCGATTTCGGAAAGAATTATAAAGATCCGGCCATATACCTTTTAGAGCATAATTACCGCTCCACAGGCAACATTGTGGAGTTCAGCAGCAATTTTATCAGGGCAAACAAAAGGCGGTATGAAAAAAAGCACAGAACCACAAATGAATATAAAACCGACCCTTACATTGTTGAGGTTAGGAACGAAAAGGAAGAGGCCCGGTTTATAACCGATGAAGTAAGGTGTTTGCTTGCGCAGGACAACAGGGGCAGGAAAACCATAGGGGTGCTGTACCGCAACAACATTTCAGCAATTTTGGCTGCAGAAATGCTTGAACGCAATGGCGTCGGCTTCAACCTGCAGGGGAAAGACAATTTCTTTTTCAACCATTGGTTTTTGCTTGATATTTTAGCTTTACTGAACTTTTCAGTCGCATGGGATGATGCTTCTTTTGTGAGACTTGCCCATAAACTGGACAGTCATATAACAGAAAAAATGATTGAGTCGGCAGCAAAAAGAGATGGCGGAAGTATTCTTGATAGAATGTTGAAGTTTGGAGAATTGGATGCAGACCAAAAGAAAAGCATAAAAAAACTGCAGAAAAAAATAGGGAAAATAGCCAAAATGAGCCCGGAGGCGGCATTAGAATACATAGATGAAAATTTCAGGTTTTTGTTAAATGCCAAAAGGCAGTGTGAAAGGTCAGGCGGTTCCTTTGGCTACGTTCAAAGCATATTTAGCATATTGAAAAGCATAGCTGCGGATTTTAAGACAATTGATTCGTTTTTGCCCAGAATTACATTTCTGAAAGAGCTTTTTGCAAATGGAACACATGACACAAGGGCACCAGTTACCCTTTCAACAGTTCACGGGTCAAAGGGACTTGAGTATGACCATGTATATATAATCGATCTGTATGACGGAGAATTTCCAAACCTTCAAAGCATTGAATATGCGGACAATGGTATCGATTCATTGATGGAAGAGGAAAGAAGGCTGTTTTTTGTGGGTATGACAAGAGCAAAGGAAACAGTGTGTTTTGTTACACCTCTGCATGTTGCCGGAAGCAAGACCATAAGGTCACAGTTTATTGATGAAATAACAGACTGCTTGTTCAAAAGAACATGTGCCAAAATTGAAAAAGGAAAATTGATTTATCATAAAAAACATGGTTTTGGCAAGGTGCTTGAAAAAATAGCCGAAAAAGACGGAAAGGTGCTCGTGAGAGTAGATTTTGAGGGAGACAGGAGAGTTCTTGATTTGAAATTTTGTGTTGAAAAAAGTTTAATTGAGGCTTAAAATGAAAAAACCCAGAAGGATAACAGAGGTGAATGTTATCCTCCAGGGTTTTACCAAGAGACAGGTCATTTAACTTGGTAGGAATGCCTAAATTTATTATTCATTTTTTATATATATTCTACATATAAATTTTAATTCCTGCTAAGAGCAAAAGAATTTTTATTGAAATTATTTCCACAATTCTGGCAATAACATGCAACTTGCTTAAATAATAATTTGAAATTTAAAAATAATACGATAAAATAGAATTGAAAAATTATTGCAAAATAGCGGCAGGATGCAGGTAAGAACTGCTGCCCTAAGCTTTAGTCATAACAAAAGGAAATTTGAAAGTTTTATCATATAAACAAATATTTAACGTATGCATGGGTGATACTATGAAAAAACAACTAGTGAAATGGGTTGCCATAATTACATTGGTGGCCTTTATGATGACCTATATTATTTCGTTTGGATATTCAGTATTCGGAAAGTAGGTGTGATATGGGAAAAATAATAAGTGCTTATATATTCCCTCACCCTCCGATTATCGTTCCTGAAGTAGGCAGAGGGAATGAAAAGGAAGCCCAAAAAACCATAGATGCAATGCGAATAGCTGCAAAGGAAATAAAGAAAGACAATCCGGATACCATAATTGTAATTACACCTCACGGACCTGTCATGCGGGATTATGTTTATGTATCCCGGTCGGAATTTCTGGAAGGTGATCTTAAGAAATTTCATGCGCCAAATGTCAGAATGAAGTTTAAAAACAACTTGAGCCTTGCCGGAAAAGTCTTGCAAAAGGCTGATGAAAACGATATTGAATGGCAGGACCATACAGGACGTATCTTACGGCGTTACGGATACAGCGGTGAGCTTGACCATGGGGCAATTGTTCCCCTTTATTTTGTAAATGAAGAGCTGACCGGCTTTAAAATAATACATATGGCGATCGCATGGATGCCTTTTTTAAAGCTTTATAAATTTGGCACCCTGATTGGTGAAGCAGTTCGTGAAAGCGGCGAAAGAGTTGTAATTCTGGCCAGCGGAGACCTCTCCCACAGGTTGAGCCATGATACTGCTTACGGGTACAGCAGGGATGGAAAGATATTCGATGATTTGCTGGTGAAAAGTGTATCTGATTCGGATGTTGAAAGACTGCTGGAGCTTGATGAGGATTTTTGCGAAAGTGCCGGAGAATGCGGTTTACGGTCCATCCTTATTATGTATGGAACCTTAGACGGGATGAGCCTAAAACCTGAGGTTTATTCCTACGAAGGTCCCTACGGAATCGGATATGCAGTTGCACGTATCGAAGTCGGGGAAGAAGATGGTTCAAGAAAGATACTGAACATTGTTGAAAAGAAGAATGCCGAAAGAATAAACAGGATCAGAAATAATGAAAGCCCGCATGTCAGACTTGCCAGGCAGAGTCTCGAGTCGTATGTCAGGGAGGGAAGGACACTGAAACTTTACGGTGAATTTCCGGAAGAAATGCTTCAAAAAAGGGCAGGTGTTTTTGTATCCATTAAAAAGAATGGCCATCTGAGAGGATGTATTGGAACAATTGTGCCAACAAGAAAAAACATTGCAGAAGAAATTATTTATAATGCAATCAGTGCCGGTACCCAGGATCCCAGGTTTGAGCCGGTAAGTGGCAGCGAACTTGACTCTTTGGTGTACAGTGTTGATGTGCTGTCAGATCCTGAACCTATCAGCAGTATGGAGGAGCTGGACGTAAAAAGGTTTGGTGTGATTGTCAGGAAAGGTTACAGATCCGGCTTGCTGCTTCCTGACCTTGAGGGTGTTGACACACCTGCACAGCAGGTTTCAATAGCACTGCAAAAGGCAGGGATAAACCCTGATGAAGACTTCACCATGGAAAGGTTTGAAGTGAAAAGGTACAAGTAGACCAGAGGAATATAGGTTACTCCTGAACATATGTGAACAGTGATGTTGCAAAAGCTTTCTGAAATTTTGAAAGAATGGGCATAAAATAACTGTTAATTCAAAACGCTGCACAACTTCCTGAAAGTTTAAGAGGGTGATATATTGACCGGGTTAAAGGAAGCCATGTACTTTGAAAAAATTGAAAACTCCAAAGTCCGTTGCTTTTTATGCCCTCACAATTGTATTATAAAACCCGGAGGTCTGGGAATCTGCCGGGCACGGAAAAATTTGGACGGGCGGCTCTATTCGCTTAATTATGGAAAAATTACAGCATTGGCTTTGGATCCGATTGAGAAAAAGCCTTTAAACAGGTTTAATCCGGGAAGCATTATTCTATCGGCAGGGACTTTCGGATGCAATCTGAAATGCTCATTCTGTCAGAACTGGGGTATTGCTCACAGCACACCGGATGTTTATGAAATGATGCCTATGCAGTTGGCAGACAAGGCGGCCGAACTTAAAGAAAATGGAAACATAGGCCTTGCGTATACTTACAACGAGCCTTCCATTTGGTATGAACATGTTTATGAAACAGCCAGGATAATCCATTCCAGGGGGCTTGTCAATGTGCTGGTTACCAATGGCTACATAAGCCCGGAACCTCTTCGGGACATTTTACCCTGTATAGATGCCATGAATATTGATGTAAAGGCATATACAGAGGCTTTTTACAAGAAAGTATGTGGCGCGGATCTGGAAAATGTCAAAAAAACCGTTGCCATGGCAGTTCAAAGCTGTCATGTGGAAATTACTACACTAATTGTACCGGAATTGAACGACTCGATGGAAGAAATAGAGAGCCTGGCGAAATGGATAGCTTCCATATCACCTGAAATCCCTTTACATCTTTCAAGGTTTTTTCCCAACTATAAAATGCAGAATAAAATGCCGACCCCGGTGGAAACCCTTTATAAGGCAAGAGACAAAGCCAGGGAGTATTTGAAACATGTTTATCTGGGAAACGTCCGGTAAGTTTGAACCGGCGCGGATGCAAAGGTTTGCAAATGTAAGTATATTGCTGCTATTGTGCAGCATTATTTTTTGAAATAAAAATAAAGTTAATTGTTATTTTTTTTAAAGCTTTGCGTATATTTAATGAATAGCGTTCAATGCATCTAACGGAAGCTTGAAATGAGAAATATTATAATTAAATTAAATAATTTAAATATACCTTACAATTATTAAGAAAAAAGGTTATAATTTTAGTGTGATATTGACAATATGGTTAACTGTGGAAAAGTCGGACTACCCTCCGGAGCAATCATAGTGCAATACTCATAATATCGTTATTTGCCAAAGGGTGAGGTTGTTTGCTGGATACTCTTAAGGAATTTAATATATCTAATTTTTTCAGACTGATTAGAGATTTTTTGGCAATTGATGGCCCGTTGAGCATTCTGCAAATAATTGTCGATATAAGTATTGTATCATATGTAATATACAAGCTGATACAGCTTGTAAGAGAAACCCGTGCTGTTCAGTTGATTAAAGGGATTTTCGTTATTATTGCCGCCAGGTATTTATCAGAGTTGCTTGGTTTAAGAACAATAGAGTACATACTTACCAATTCTATACAAATCGTTGGATTTGCACTTGTTGTCATTTTTCAGCCTGAGCTCAGGAGAGGGCTTGAGAAGATCGGAAGGAGCAAGTTCAAGGACTTCTTCAGCTTTGATGAAGAAAGCAAGATCATACAGACAACCACAATGATTGAAGAGCTTGTTAAAGCATGTTTTCACATGGCGAGCAACTATGTGGGGGCTTTGATTGTTATTGAGCGTGAGACCAAGATAGGAGAAATAATAAATTCAGGTATTGAAATTGACGCCAATGTCACCTCGGAACTTCTGATAAATATTTTTTCTCCCAATACGCCCCTGCACGATGGTGCGGTTGTAATAAGAGATAACAGGATTAAAGCAACTTCCTGTTTTTTACCTCTTACGGACAACCCGAATTTAAGTAAAGAGTTGGGGACAAGACACAGAGCCGCCCTTGGTATTACCGAGGTCTCAGATGCGATTGTAATAGTGGTTTCCGAGGAATCCGGCAAAATTTCCTTTGCCTTGAACGGGGGTCTTACCAGAAACCTCACACAGGATACTTTACGAAAGGCATTAAATAAAAACCTTATAATCAAAAAGGATACTCAGATGAAATTGTCCTCACTGTGGAAGGTGAAAAATAAATGAACAAGTATTTGAGTTCAAGCATTGTTACAAAAATACTTTCTGTAATATTTGCAATTTTGTTGTGGTTTGTAGCGTTAAACAGCAGGAATCCCCTGGGCACCAAAACGGTTGTAGTGCCCTTAAGCCAGGAAAACTACAATGAGCTGTCCCAAAAAAGCCTTGGCTTGTACAATACCAGCATACCGCAATATGTTAATGTTGCAATACAGGGAAGGAAAGATGCTATAAATGAAATATCCGGAGCAGACTTTAAAGCCATCATCGACTTCTCTGATATTAAAAGAGCAGGCGAATATGAGCTTTCGGTACATATTATCAATGAAAACAATGGAGTTTACATAATTGGTACAAATTATAAATCGGTTAAAGTTAATATCAAGGATATAATCAAAAAGACATTTCAAGTGAAGTTAATGCCGGAAGGTACGGTCCGAAGAGGTTACATAATTACAAAATCCTTTTTGACCCCCGACATAGTGGAGATTGTAGGGCTTGAGCCTGAGGTAAACGCCATAAGCTCAGTTGTTGCACCTCTGTACTATGAGGATCTTCATGAAAATATTTCAACCTTGGTAAATTGCCGTTTTTATAATGCCAATAATGAAGAATTAATCGGATATGCCACTAAATTCAACATAAATGCAAGCGCCAATCTGGAGATTGCAAAGGAAGTTGCCGTAAAACCCGTGGTTGAGGGTGAACCTATGAAGTATTATTCTGTGGAGGATAAAAAGGTTGCACCTGAAAAAGTGTTTGTTCAAGGTCCTTCGGATGCTTTGAAGGAGCTTGGTGAAATAAGCACGGTGCCTTACAATATTGAAGGTCAATTTGAAAGTGTCAATGCGACTGTCGGCCTTCAACTACCCGAGGGCGTGACCTTATATGATCAAAATACCGAGATTGCGCTTTCTGTAATAATTGAAAAACTGCCTGAAAGGGAGTACAGTATTTTGAAAGACCAGATCAGAATTTACGGCAGGAAACTGGAGTATACATATAATATAATAACGCCGGATGTATCGGTTAAGTTGGTTGGTAAAAGCAAGGATGCTGCGTTCAATCTGACTTCAGTAATACCTTCAATAAGTGTTAATTACCTGGAAGAGGGAGTTCATGAGGTGCCCCTTGCTTTATATGTTCCCGACCAACTGATGATTGACGGCGAGTATACGGTAACGGTAGAGATAAACAGGATTGCAAGTTCGGAAGACACTGAAGGAAATGAGAGCAATGAAAATAATGAAAATCCAACGGCCGGCGGGGAAACAGATGATGAAAATGACTCCGTGGATGCCGGGTTTTTCAGCCGGTGATGAATCAGGTTCCGTTGGCTTGATTGCAAAAACTCAGCCGAAGGCCTATGGCATCAGACATTGGGATTAAGTTTTGTTTTGACTGAAAAAATGGATGCCTGGCATTAAGGCATTTTTTATAAACAGCAAAGTGGAAACTTAAAAAAATATTTTTAAGAGTAATTGGAGGGTCATATTTGGCTAGACTATTTGGAACTGATGGAGTAAGAGGAATTGCAAATAAGGAGCTTACTGCTGAGCTTGCCTTCAAACTGGGCAAGGCCGGGGCTTATGTTTTAACCAATGAAACCAGGCATACACCTCGTATCCTGGTGGGAAAGGATACAAGGATTTCAGGCTCCATGCTTGAAGCAGCTCTTGTTTCAGGAATATGCTCGGTAGGAGCGGAGGCTATTATTCTTGGCGTTATTCCCACACCGGCGGTTGCTTATCTTGTAAGAAAGTATAATGCAGATGCCGGGGTGGTTATATCTGCTTCCCACAATCCTTTTGAATTTAACGGTATAAAGTTTTTCAACAGTAAAGGATACAAGCTTTCAGATGAACTGGAAGACAGAATTGAAATGATTGTCAAATCCGGGGTGGAAGGGCTTCCGGTACCTGTTGGTGAAGGTGTTGGAACCAGCAGTATTATGAACACAACACTGGAGGATTATGTTGATTTTTTGAAAAGTACAATTGATGTTGATTTGAAAGGTATTAAAATAATGGTTGACTGTGCCAATGGCGCAGCATATAAAGCTGCTCCCCGCACTTTTCTTGAATTGGGGGCGGATGTAACGGTCATAAATGACACACCTGATGGACTGAATATTAATAAGGAATGTGGTTCTTTGCACCTGGAAAGCCTTTGCGAAAAAGTCAGGGCAGTTGGAGCCGACATAGGAATAGCATTTGACGGAGATGCCGATAGAGTGCTTGCTGTTGATGAGAATGGTGAAATAGTCGATGGAGATAAAATAATGGCTGTTATCGGCCTGGACCTTAAAAAGGCGGGAAGGCTTGCCGGGGATACCATAGTTGCTACTGTCATGAGCAACATGGGATTTGAGATTTTTACCAAAGAGAACAATATAAAGCTTGTCAGGACCAAGGTGGGTGACAGGTATGTTCTTGAAGAAATGCTTGAGAACGGATATGTGATTGGAGGAGAGCAGTCGGGGCATATCATTCTGCTTGAGCACAATACGACAGGGGACGGAATATTGACGGCACTGCAGCTTTTGAGGATTTTGAAACTCACCGGAAGAAAATTATCGGAGCTTTCTTCAATTGTACAGATTTTGCCCCAGGTGATAAGAAACGCAAAGGTAAGCAATGAAAAAAAACATAAATACCTTGAAGATGAAGTTATCGCAAGAGTGTGCAAAGAATTGGAGGCTGAATTTTCAAACAAGGGCAGAGTACTGATAAGGCCTTCGGGTACCGAACCTTTGATAAGAGTCATGATTGAGGGCAGCAATATTGACTATATTTCAGAAAAAGCAGAGGAACTGGTGAAGGTTATCGAAAACCGGCTGTCGTAAAGTAAATGGTTTTTATTGCCTGGATTTTTCCTTCGTTTCTAAAACAGAGAGATTAAATAAAAAAACGGGGTACCTGAAAGTTTATCCCGGTATAGTTATCTCAGTTGAAAAACTGAAATAACCATACCGGAACAGGGTGAAGGCCGGTACCCCGATTTTCAGCCTTTTACGCTGCCTGCAAGTATACCTTTTACAAAGTATTTCTGGATGAAAGGGTATATACACACAACAGGCAGGGCTACTACAATGATAGATGCCATTTGATAATTTTGTGGTGGTATTATGTCTGCTTCTATGTTTTCTCCTGCTGTCAATACCGTTTGTTCAATAAGAGACTTTTCAAAAACTATACTCCTGAGATAATATTGAAGAGTCCACATGGTTTTCTTGGATGCATACAGGAGAACAGGAAACCACATGTTCCAGCGTCCCAGGGCAAGAAACATGCTTACTGCAGCTATTGTCGGCGTAATTACAGGAATTATGATATTGAATAATATTCTGAATTCGCCGGCACCGTCTATAGCGCCTGAATCAACCAAATCAGACGGTACTGCTTCTATCTGGCTCTTAACAACAATTACATAAAAAACACTTACAAGTGAAGGCAATATATATGCAAGGTAAGTATTCTCAAGATTTAAATAATTGGTTATTAAAATGTATGTGGGTATCAAGCCTCCTGAAAAATACATTGTAATTACCAAATAGTATGTTACAAACTTTTTCCCGAAAAAATACCTTCTGGATAATGCGTAAGCCAGCATGGTAATAACAATAACCGATAGAACTGTCCCGACGAATGTAACCAGTACGGTATTAAACAAGGAGCGCTGGAACAGATTAGTACCGATTATTTTTTTATATGCGACAAGGTTAAATCCTATCGGCAGCAAGCCTACCTTAAGGGTTGTAACCGCAGAACTTTCGCTTACGGATATGCTGAAAATATGCAATAGAGGGAAAAGAATAGCTGCAATTATCATCAACATGAACATTATATTAACAACCTGGAAGATTTTTTCACCGGTGCTTTTCCTAATCATTAGCCACACCTCCTATTACCACAGTGACCAGCCGGCTACTGCTTTTGCCAGTCGATTGGTTGAATACACAAGAATGAAATTGACAACAGATTGAGTAAGCCCGATGGCTGAAGTAAGTGAAAACCTTACTTGCTCAATTCCAAGCCTGTAAGTATACGTGCTGATAACATCACCCACTTCATAAACGAGGGGGTTGTATAACAGGAAAATCCGCTCAAAGCCGATTGTGACCAAAGAACCTACTTGCAGTACCAACAGTACTATGGTTATATTCTTTAAACCCGGTAAAGTGATATGCCAGGTTTGACGCCACTTGCCAGCTCCGTCAATTTTTGCTGCTTCATATAGCTGTGCATCTATTGAAGAAAGAGCAGCAAGATAATATACGGCATTCATTCCAAAACCTTTCCAAATTCCCGCAATAATTAATATCGGTCTGAAATAACCTGCAATTGAAAGAAAGTGAATTGGTTGCATTCCCAAAACATTTTTCAAAAATACATTTATAATACCGGAACTTGGTGAAAGTATTGACCTGAAAATTCCGGCTGCTATAACCCAGGAAATAAAATGAGGTAAATAGCTAATTGTTTGTACAGTCTTTTTAAACTTGCTTGACCATAACTCATTTAGCAAAAGAGCAAAAATAATAGGAAAGGGAAACCCGAAAACAATCTCCAATAAATTTATTTCCAGTGTATTTTTCATTACTCTCCAAAAGTTTTGATCTTTAAGAAAGTACTCAAAATTTTTAAGTCCAACCCATTGACTTCCGAGGACACCCTTAAAGGGAATAAAATTCTGAAAAGCTATGGCTACCCCGAAAAGAGGTATGTAATGGAATACAAAAAGTAGAAGCATACCTGGAAGCAGTAGCATATAAATTGGTAAGTCCCTGCT
This sequence comes from Clostridiaceae bacterium, assembly GCA_012839865.1. Classification (GTDB taxonomy): domain Bacteria; phylum Bacillota; class Clostridia; order CAYPLH01; family DUMO01; genus DUMO01. The sequence continues at coordinate 22,518 of DUMO01000045.1, read as the reverse complement.
TTTTTTAAATCCGCGTTTTTCATTTAATTCAATCAGTATGTCGTTTTTTCTGGCCAAATTAGTTACCCCCTGCTACCAGCTTATATGTATAAAATAATCTGGTAATAATATGCATGAAAATGAATATCTGTTTCTTCTAATTATATATTCCCTGAAGGCCGCAAGGAATGCAACCTTCAGGGAAAAGAAAGTGTGGTGCCGGTTAATTATTTGCCATATTCCCTTCCTACCAGCTTATATGCGGCAGGCAGTTTTTGGTTGTACTCTTCAGTGATGAACTTATACTTCTCAAGGAAATTGGCAGCCTGTACATCAAATTCATCAAGAGAAATGTCGCCTCTCATAGCTTTTGTAACTATGATAAGAGCTTCATTTGCAGCTTCTGTTGCTCTTGCAGCGGTATCATCATTAAGCGTGATGAACTTATTCAGCACGTAAGTGGGATAGGAGTTGTTGATTTCGAGTGCTTTATTGAAGTATTTCCAACTGATTCTTGAATACTCGTCAAGCTCTGCCTGTGTGATCCCGGGATTTGCATTCTTAATGGCGTTCAATGTAGCCTTGAAGGATTTTTCAATATTCATGCGTGTGTTGACGGCAAACAGCCAGTTGTACAAACTCTTGGCCTGGGTGAAGTTTTGTGTACCCGAACCGTCATCCAGGATTTGCTGTTTTTCGCCATTGACAACTTCGTAGTCAACGCCTTCAATACCCCAGGTAATATATGTCTGGGTTTCTTCAGAAAGCATTTCTTCAACAAATCTTATTGCAGCATCCTTAACCTTGCTGGTAGATGCAATTGCAACAACGGAGTTGCCAACAGGAAGAATTCCTTCATATATTGAGGCAGGGTCTACTCTCGGATCGTCAACAAAAGGCCATATGCCCGGAACTGTTCTTGCTTCCGGAATGTTATTGGACATATAACGGCTTGCGAATACCATTGCCGCACCGAGGTTCTGCTGGTTGATCAATACTTTCTTGTTCCATCTCTTTGCGTCAAAATCCGCTCTCTTGCTTGTTATGAATTCAGGATCCATCAGACCTTCATCAAGCATCATCTTGTAAGTGCTCAGGGCATCTTTAATCAACGGATGCTCAAAGGAATGGATTGCCTTTCCGAAATATTCCTGCCATGCAGTTCCGCGTCCGGTAATTCCATAGCAGCTGAATACGAACTCAGACCAGTGTAAGTTGTCCATGGAGGTATATGGAATTGCATCAGGATATTTTTGTTTCAGTTTTCTCATTGCTTCAATCCATTCATCAAGAGTGTCAGGAATTGTAGCTTCTGTGTAGCCCAGATCCTGGAGCACGTCCCATCTGAAATAGAAGCACATGTTTATGTCGCCGTCAGCAGGTAGCGCACGCAAAGCGTAAATCTTCCCATCTTCTGCTTTTAATTGTTCCAAAAAATTGGAGTAGCGTTCTTTAATAATTGCTGAATTATTAATGACGCTTGTCAAATCCAAAAACGCTCCGTTTTTACCGTCATTATTGATTGTTTGCGGCCCGTTGTAATGAACTACGTCACAAATGTTGCCTGAAGACATCATTAAGTTATATTTCGTTACGATATCGGACCATGGTGGAACAATTGCTTCTACTATTTCTACATTTGCTGCTTTAGCAATCAAGTTCAAAATAGTGTTGTTTTGGTAGTCAAAATCCTCAGGAACTGTTGCGCCTTGAGTTACATAGAATATTCTAAGTTTATCCGGCGCTTTTACCACATCGCCTGTACCATTTTGATCTGTTCCGCCTTTCGAACCTTCCTGTACAACACATGCAGAGAAAACCATTGCGATTGAAAGTAACAAAGTAACCAGCATTAGAATTTTTCTCTTCATTAAAATGTACCTCCTCTTTTTTTGTGGTTAAGCAATAGATAAAAAAATATGTAAGATGTGCGCACATCTTTATTGTTGCAAGCAAAATTATATTCTGACGATTCTGTTATTACAATGTTGATAAATTCAAGCGAAAATATTGTAATTTTTATCTAAAAGCTGCCCTACAAGCGGGTTTTATAGGGAAAGGGGTAAAAAATAACAATAATTCCGATATAACAATTTTGGAACTTATCATGGATTTTAATCATTATTATTTTTAAATATTTCCGAAATTTATGCTATAATTAAATTCGGACAGAAGAAAAATATTCTTTTAAAATGATAGAACCTGGATGTAATATATTATATATTATACTCTAATATTTGGAATGCAATAAATACCGTCGAAGAAAAAATTTATTTTTCACATGGGTCTTGGTCTTAACATGTAAGAAGTGATACTGCTGATGATATGATATTTGTACCGGGGGGATGGGGTTGTATAAGTTGAAAGATTTGTTGCATTCATACATAATCAGGCTTAAAAAACACTGTTCAACATTTGAACCTTCTTTGCTGTTTTCTTTTATATCGATAATTATTATCTGCACATTTGTTATGGGACTTTTATCATATAAAATTGTTGAACAATACCTGACCGACCGCATAATATCTTCAAACAACAAACTCCTGAATCAATACAGGAGAAGTATAGATTTAGCGCTGATTGATACGGTACGGGATTTTTCATTAAAAGTAATGCATGACGTTAACAGCAATTATTATCTTTACCGGTATTTCAATGAGCCATTGGAGCATATACTTCCGGAGACAATGGAAGTATCAAAATACCTGTCCAGTATGAGTGTTTTAAATCCGCTTGTTTATTCACTTTCAATTTACTATTCAAACAGCAACCTTTTGATTTCCACTGATTATATACGGCATTCCCTTTACCGGGATCTTGAATCTCAACAGGATCTCAGCCATTATTACAATATTGTTTTAAAGGCATCCCAAAGTGAACCTGTAGACGAAGATAATATGCTTCTGTTTTTTGATTACGGCAAAAACCTTGGAATCCAATATTCTGATGTTTTGTACAACAAATATCCTGAAACAATAATACATGCTGTAAGAGTGAATTATGGATACAACAGAAGTGTTAGATGTGCGGTAGTTGTTACGGTGAGCGGAGACATTTTCAAAAGTTTTTTGGATCAAAGCATGCCGGAGGATTTGGGGAGCGTATTTATTTTTAATGAAGACGGAACAATAATCTCTCATACCGACCACACGCTGATTGGTCAGAATATTAATGAGCTGCAGTATGATAAAGAATTGACGGAAAATCGTAAAAAATCCGGTTACTTTATAACCAGGGTGGAGGGCATCCCCTTTGTTGTATCATATGAACCGTCGTCATACAGCAATTGGATGTATGTTTCGGTAACACCTATGGAAGCAATTTCATCCGTATCTGATTATATACTTAAGGCAACTATACTGGTGGCGTTGATTTCAGTACTGATAGGACTCATTGTATCATTTGCCGAAACAAAGCAGCTAGCCAAACCTATTAAATCTATTGTTGATTATTGTTTAAGGAGCCCATACTTCCATAAAGTCAAGGAGCATAATGAATATTCATTAATCAGTGGAACGATAAACAACATGGAGAGCATAATGCTGAAAAAGGAGCAGGAGTTGAAAAAAGTGTTTCCTACGCTGAAAATGAACTTTCTGAGCTCACTTTTTTCAGATACCCCGCCGGAATTGGAAGAAATAAGAGCCAGGATGAAGGTGTTGGACATAACCTTTCCATATAACTTTTTCTGTGCCGCCGCCATAAAGCTTGAAAAGCTTAAAGATACCCAGAATGTTGTCACTTATGAGTATGAGAAACTTAATATATGTTCCAAACTTGATGAAGTATTTACAACACCCCAGTCAAAATGCCTTTTTTACGAAAAGGACAACATTATTGCGGTGCTTTTCAATTTTGATTTTACGGTGGAAAATCTGCATCAGCTTGGGTACAGATTTTTGGAGACCACAAACAAAGAGTCTCCGGAAAGTATGGTCATATTGAAATATATTTCCTTTGGCAAGACAGACACCAATCTTGTGCATATGAATACTTCATATAAAATAGCTCTCAGCGGGCTGAATTACAGTTATGTTTTTCCTGAAAAAACCCTTTATACCTTTACGGATATTATAAGCCTTGAAGAAAAGCGTTCTTTCTCCAACAAGCTGCTTTTGAACAACCTATGCAATTCACTCAGGAGCCTGGATTACGACAGAAGCAAAAGTGACCTGGAAGGACTGGTGCAGGCCCTTCGCGGGGGAGACTACAGTTACCAGCAGATATATAATACTTTAGCTAACTGCGTTTCGATTGTTGAAGATTTTATCTGCACTCAGGTTGGAGAAGAGATGAGTCTGGATAAGGGCTTTTTAAATACAAGCAATATATTGGAATTTGAAGTATGGATGAAAGAAGTTATTTGCCAAGCCTTTAAAAGGATTGAAAGCACATCTTGCGACAGCAGGGAACTGGTTATGAAAATTCAGGAGTTCATTGAAGAAAATATCCAGAACAATCAGCTTTCACTGGAGTATGTTGCCAATGAGCTGGGAATCAATTACAAATATCTGAGCAGGGTTTTTAAGAACGAGACGGGAGTAAAGTTTATAGATTATCTTACCAACCTTAAACTTAACCATTGCCGGAACCTGCTGTTAAATACGGACCTGAAAGTGGAGGAAATTTCGGATATTATGGGGTATTCCACTCCCCAGTATTTTATCAGCAGGTTTAAAATGATGTTTGGATGTACACCGAAAAGATACAGGGAAAAATGCAAATGTGAAAAAAGCATGGATAGTTCGGTGAAAAAAAACAGCGTGGGATTGTATTATAGCCGGAAGCGTTGATTTTTGCCCAAAAAAAAGAGGCAGTCAAATACTGCCTATTTCATAGTACTGTATAAAAAGAACCAGTACTTGCACCAACACTCGGTGCACATTAACACCAACACCAACACCAAGCCATAATCGCATTTTGCGATCATTTGTTACGTTTAGCCACAGTCTTATTATAGTAGACATTTTGTCACATGTCAATAGATTACCAATTTTTTTATAATATTTTTATGTAATTTTTTCAAAACAGCATTATACAGCTATTTCAGCAAGGATAATCCCATCATGAAACAGGAGGTGCCCCTTATAAGTGCTTCTCCCTGAGCCCAGATTTTATAACCGGCAATGTAATCTTTGTGCCAGTCCAGTTTATCATCCATCCAGATGCCAAGCCATGGCCTGTCAAACTCATGATCTGCTATAATACCATGGCAAATGCATCCGTCAAGGGTGCCGCCCGGTCTTATTCTTGGGTTGTTGGTACCTATTCCTTTCATCATACAAAGATTTCTCGGATTTATTCCCAATATCCAGTTAATATGATTCAGAGCAAAATCAACATACTCTTTTTTGGGTATCACGCTATTTATCAACAAAGTCTGCCACACTTCCAGTCCGTATTCGGGGTTGATGCCTTTGCCCTGTTCTTCTGTGCACAATTCATAGATACCAGTTGAGTTTATCCTTGCAAATGCGGTTATTTGAGGTTATTGTTCTTTAATCAGCCATGTCAACTATAAGCCCTGAAAACCTCCAAGCCCCAACAGGCGGGCAGTGCCTGCCACGACAAAACATATAATAATGCCCGTCAGGGTTGGGATAAGGAAAGATGCTATTGTCCATTTCCAGCTTTGGGTTTCTTTTCTTATTGTCCACAAGGTGGTGCCGCAAGGCCAGTGCATTAATGAGAAAATCATGACGCATATTGCCGTCACCCACGTCCAGCCGTTGGAGACCAAAAGTTCTTTCAACTCAATCAGACTGCCAAGTTCATGTATGCTTCCCGAAGACATGTAACTCATGATAACAATCGGGATTACTATTTCATTTGCCGGAAAGCCAAGTATGAAAGCCATCAGAATGCTTCCGTCCAGTCCGATTAACGTGGCAAAGGGATCAAGAAAACTTGTGCAATAAGCCAGAATACTATAACCGCCGATATTAATATTGGCCATTACCCAGATTATAAGACCCGCCGGTGCAGCTACCATAACAGCACGGCCAAGTACAAAGACTGTTCTGTCAAGAATGGATCTTATAATAATCCTGCCTATCTGAGGTTTCCTGTAGGGAGGAAGTTCCAGGGCAAAGGATGAAGGAATGCCTTTTAATATGGTTTTTGAAAGTATTTTTGATATAAACAATGTTATAGCAATACCCAACACAACAATCCCGGTTAAAAGCAAGGTTGAAACAACAGGCTGCAGAGCTCCAAGGTGTGATTTGGCAAAGAACATGGCAATAATCGCTATAAGGGTTGGAAAACGCCCGTTGCAAGGCACAAAATTGTTTGTTAGAGTTGCAATCAGCCGTTCCCTTGGGGAGTCAATGATTCTGCATCCTATCACACCGGCGGCATTGCAACCGAAACCCATGCACATGGTCAGTGCCTGTTTGCCATGGGCACATGCCTTTTTGAAAAAATTATCAAGGTTGAAAGCTATTCTGGGCAAATACCCAAGGTCTTCAAGCAGCGTAAAAAATGGAAAGAATATTGCCATTGGGGGAAGCATGACTGATACAACCCACGCCACCGTTCTGTAGATGCCCAGGACAAGCACTCCATGGACCCAGCCGGGAAGCCCCTGACGGATGAAAAAAGCAGTCAGGTGTTCTTCAATCCGGAAAAGGAATGAGGCAATTATTTCTGAAGGAACATTTGCTGCTGTTATTGTAAGCCAGAAAATAAATGCCAGAAGCCCGATCATAATTGGTATACCAAGGACGCGGGAAGTCAATATGCGGTCGATTTTTCTGTCCATGTTGTCATAATGTGCATCCTGAAAATGTACTGTGCGTTTGCAAATTCTCTCTGCCATATGCACCAATCCTGATACCATCCTGTCTCTTAGCAAGCCCGGGTCCATATTATTGAATATTTTTTCCTTTACAGTGTCAAGAAGCTCCAAAAGGGCTTCATCTTTTGTTATGTCCAGACCAAGATATTCATTAAGAGATTTTAAAAGGGAGGCATCCCCTTCAATTAACTTCAGGGCAACCCAGCGGGCGTTGAGACTGCCGCCGGCAAGCTCGGAAATCCTGGGACTCAGTATTTTTATTGCCGTCTCAATTTCATCGTCGTATGTTATGGAAACAGGCCTGGTACCAGGTTCGCCGATGGCAATATCGTAAACTGCATCCATCAGTTTATCAAGTCCGTAATTGCTTCGGGCATTGGTAGGAATTACCGGTACCCCAAGCTCCTTTGAAAGTTCTTTATAATCAATTGAAATTTTCTTTCTTTGGGCTTCATCAATAAGATTGACACAGATAACAACCCTGTCGCTGATTTCCAGTGTTTGAAGAACCAGGTTCATGTTGCGTTCCAGGCATGTGGCATCTGTAACAATAACGATTGCACCGGGTTTCCCGAAACATATGAAATCCCTGGCAACCTCTTCTTCTGCAGAGTTTGCCATAAGAGAATATGTACCCGGTATGTCAACCATGGTGAAGGAAATTCCTTTATGTTTAATTTTACCCTGGGCGCTGGCAACTGTTTTTCCCGGCCAGTTGCCGGTATGTTGATTCAACCCGGTAAGGCTGTTGAAAACTGTGCTTTTACCTACATTAGGATTCCCGGCCAGAGCAATTACCTTGCTTCCGGGAATATTGTGTTCAATACGAAGTACACTGTCCAAAACGCCTGTGCCTGTAGATTGTTTTGTAAGACCCATGACAAGAAACTCCTTAATAAGTTGGTTCCACTATAATCTGGCTGGCTTCTTCAGAACGAAGTGCAATAACCGCTCCTCGAATATGATATGCTACAGGGTCACCTGAGGGACTTTTTTGCAGCGCTTCAACCAGTGTGTCTGAAATAAGCCCAAAGTCCAGCATTCTCCTGCGTAAGTTTCCGTCGGACACAAGGGCTTTCACTCTTGCTTTTTTCCCTATGGGAAGACTGTTTAAAGGAATATATTGATTATTCATGGCATGACCTCCGGCCTGATTATGTCAAAGGGTTATATTATCTTTTTAAGCTGCGCCTAAATTATTTTCTCAAGACTAATATATGTTACATAGAATGATAGTGTTACGAATATATTTAGAATGACAATGCGGCAACCAGAATTTTAACGTTGCCGGGAAGGATATTTTAAAATGAATAATAATGAATTTTACACTGTACGTGGATATCAATTGCTGAAACAGGAAGATAAAATTTTGACTTCCGCCATGGAAGACTATCTTGAAATGATTTACAGAAACGCCGGTGAAAAAGGGTATATGCGTATTAATGCCCTGGCGGAGCTTTTAAATGTAAAGCCTTCCTCTGCAACCAAAATGGTCCAGAAGCTTGCCGAACTCAAGCTTTTGGAATATCAGAAGTACGGAATCATTTCCCTTACAGAAAGCGGCAAAAAGTATGGAGAATTTCTTTTGTTCAGGCATAATGTCATTGAAAGATTCCTAAGAAGCATAGGTATAACTGAAAATCTGCTGAAAGAAACCGAGTTGATTGAACACAATATCAGCGCAGATACGCTGGCCAAAATTGACCTTTTGAATAATTTTTTTGAAACCAACCCCCATGTCCTGAAAGAGTATGAAAAATTTGCGGAAGCTAATATGTGAAACATATTGCATACATTTCTTTTACACGGTTTGCTGTTCTTGGCAATGTCGGCCATGCGTAATTGTTTAATATAAATTTCTGTAAAACATCTAGTGCCCTCTTGTCAAGTTTTTTTACTTCCGTAATAGTTATTCATGCTTTGATTATGGTAAAATGTATATTAACTCATTTTGCGTATGAAGTATAACGCTAATATTTATGGCATAAAAGTTGCAGGGGGAACACATGAAAAACGAAAAAAATACTGTGATTAACGAATACAGGATTAAAGAAAAACCAAATTATATAAGCCAGGACAATGAGGAGGAAATATTCCTTAGCGCATGGAGACAGAGGATTCCTCTTATTATCAAAGGCCCTACAGGATGCGGAAAGACAAGGTTTTTGCAGCATATGGCATATAAGCTCAACCAACCTTTGATTACGGTATCCTGCCATGAAGATTTGACATCCTCGGATCTTGTGGGAAGATATCTTTTAAAGGGGGAGGAGACTGTCTGGCAGGACGGGCCTCTTACCCTGGCAGTAAGACATGGAGGTATATGCTACCTGGATGAGATTGTGGAAGCAAGAAACGACACTACGGTTCTGATACATTCTCTCACCGACGACAGGAGGATATTGTACCTTGACAGGACTGGGGAGGTTTTAAAAGCCCATCCCGATTTTATGCTGGTTTTATCTTTCAATCCAGGGGACCAGAGCATAAGGAAAAATCTGAAGGAAAGCACAAAGCAAAGGTTCTCGAGCATTATTTTCAACCATCCCTCTGTTGAGGTGGAGAAAAAAATAATTGAATCTGAAACCCGGCTGCCGGAGGAAATGTGCGAAACCCTTGCAATGCTGGGGGAAAAAATAAGAAATCTGCAGGGATATGGTTTGATTGAAGGGGCAAGCACCAGACTGCTGGTGTATGCAGGAAGACTGATAAAAGGAGGTCTTTCGCCATGGCTTGCCTTAAAGACCGCTGTTACCCGGACCTTGACAGATGATCCGGAAGTCATGAATTCCATTGAAGATATAATAAGAATGTTTTTCGAGGAAGAAAAATTACAATAAAGAATCAGGAGCAAAAATGCATACCAGTTGGAACTCGAGATTAAAAAATGTTGCATGGGGTTATAGAGAAAAGTTTGCCGAAGCCTTAGGGAGGATTGAACAGAGCGGCCAGTTGGACACCTCTTACGAAAACCGGGCTTTTTTGGCCTTTGACAGAGCTTACATGGAATTGGTGGGGAAGGATTTTGGCACCGATCACGCAGCCGACGCTTTTCTTCAGGCACTGGAGGGAAAATTGTCGTGGATTTTATCCGTACCGGACCTTTTGGAGAGCTGGGCAGGTTTTGGACTGAAACTTTTAAATACCAAACTATATTTTGCAATCCGGTATTTTGAGTTATGGAACAGAAGCATTGAGGTTGCCAATCCATCTGAAATGCGTTTCATTATAAATGTCATGCATCTTGTGGAAGAAAGCATTGGAGCAGAATGCGCCCTTGCTTTTCTGGAGGGGTACCAAAAAATCAAAGATGCTGTTTCCGTGGAGAAAGTTAAGGAATTTGCAGACGAGGGAATTCGCATGTTTTCCCACAAGCCTAAAGAAGCAGAGAAATTTTTCAGGCTTGAGCTTGCGTCATCAAAAAAGGCGATTGACATTATCAGCAAAAAGTGCAGCCAGAAGGAGATAAGGGAAAGGCTTGTCCGCTTGTTTAAAGGAATTTGCGGATTCGAAGGCTCAATTTTTGAAATATCAGAGTTGGATACCGAAGAATTGACAATAAAGGGTTCGGCCACGGTCTGCCTGTTCAACGGTCTCTATTTACCGGTTGATATCATGATGTTTGACAGCGTGAAACTAAACAGGGAGTGGTACCTTGCTTCAGTCTATATAAATGCCTTTGCGCATCTTTTCAATGGTTTTCCGACAGCTCACGGGCTGGCGGGTTTTGAATCCTCCGGGTATTTTTTGAAGGCCAGGGGAGTGGGTGCTGACTTTATTTCACAGGAATTGTTTTATATTATTGATGTTTACAGAATCCTCTCATCAGCCTGCAAGGTTTTTCCTGGCGCTAAAAGGATTATAGGCAGAATGATTGATTATGAGAAAGAGAAAAATCTTGCTTTGCGAAGGGTTTCCCTTTTCCATATGATTTTATACAGGCTGCTGTGTGAAGATTATACCTTTTGTATGGATAAAAAGCTTACGGTCCTGATAAATGAGTTCACCGAAACAGTGAAGGAAATTGCTTTTTCCTGCACAAGCTTTTATGATGTTGCCGATAATTTGCCAAAGGTCCTCGACAACTTTTACGATGTTTTCCAGGACTGCGTTGTCAACCTTAATGTGTATGGAGGAATACTGTCCTTCTATTCGGATTACAGCTTCCGGGTAAGACCGGGCCCCCCGCTGGATGAGGCAAGGAGGCTTGATAACGCCAAAGATGGTAAAAGCGGCAGGAGCGGTTTCGAGGAAAGTGATGATCATAAGGGTAAAATCCAACTTGCTGATTCGGATTTTCAAAAGGAGCTCACTGAAGGAAGTGAGACTTGTGGCAATCAGGAAGGATTCCTTTATGATGAATGGAATAATGATACACAGGATTATCTCCATGAGTGGTGCTGTGTTCAGGAGATTAGAGATTTTTACATGGAATCGCCTCACTTCAGCATGAACCCGGTGCCTGATAAAAAACAGACTAAAGAGATACGCCAGGTTTTTGAAAGGCTTAAGCCCGACTTGTTGAGAACCAGAAATAATATGACTGCAGGAGACGAAATGCAGTTGAACAGGCTGATTAACTATCTTGTAGAAAAAAAGGCGGGTTTTTGTCCTGAAGAAAGGATATACTGCAAAAAATTCAAAGATGAAAGGGATATTGCAACAGCCTTGCTAATAGATGTCAGTGGCTCAACGGCAGACAGCGTTGAGGACAGCAAAGTATTGGAAATTGAAAAATCTGCCGCATTTCTGCTTGCGGAGGGCCTTTTGGAGCTGGATGACAGGTTTGGGATTTTCGGATTTACGGGCGGCGGAAGAGGAAAATGTTCCTATTATATATTTAAGGAATTTGATGAGGATTGGAAGGAAGTGCAGCAAAAAAGGCTTTTAGGATGCCACCCCAACGGCTCCACAAGAATCGGAGCTGCTATCAGGCATACAACAAACAAGCTTAAGCAGCTGGACAGTGAAAGGAAACTGATGATAATAATTACCGACGGAAAGCCCCAGGACACTGACGGATATACATCAGATAGGCTATATGCCCAGCATGATGTAAGAATGGCTTGTATTGAAGCAAAAAGAAACGGTATAGTTGTTTTCTGCCTGTCCACCGAGAACAACTCCTTAAGCGAACTGGAATTGATGTTTCCTGTAAAAAGATATGTAGTAATGCGGAAAATAACGGAGTTGCCGCAACTTTTGGCAAAGAGTTATATTAAACTTACCATGTGATAAAACCTAAAAACATTTTGAAAGGATTGATGCAATATGAACAATAAGCCCAAAGTGGCCATTGTAATGGGAAGTGATTCAGACTTTCCGATAGTGGAAAATTGCTTAAATATTTTAAAGGATTTTAAAGTTGAAACAGAAGTCCTGGTTTGCTCAGCCCACAGGACACCTGATAAAGCGGCCCAATTTGCAAAGGAAGCTGAAAGCAACGGATTTGGTGTAATAATTGCCGCTGCCGGGAAAGCAGCACATCTTCCGGGAGTCCTTGCAGCATATACCATACTTCCGGTAATAGGCATCCCGATAAAATCATCCACCATGGACGGTTTGGATTCTCTGCTTTCAATAGTGCAGATGCCTTCCGGAGTGCCTGTTGCAACTGTAGCAATCAACGGTGCGGAAAACGCTGCTCTTTTGGCAATACAGATTTTATCCGCAGGCTATCCTGAGCTTAAGGCTAAAATGAGGGATTACAAAGAGCAACTGGCAAGAAAAGTGGAAGAGAAAAATGCAGCCCTTCAGCAGAAACTGAAACAGGGGTGACCAGGGGGACGGTTCTTTTGGACAAAGCAGGGGGTCGGTGCTTCCTGCCGCTGATCCCCGGATCAGTACCGGCTGATGTTCATCAAGCGGCAATTAAGGATGCCTTGGCCGTACCATAACAGTAAACTGATGTTTAAAAACAAAAGCATTTTCCTGTTGAAAATAAAACCTGGTGTAGTATAATAAAAGGGTATTTTTTAATAAGGGAGTTATTTTTATGATTATTATGGATAGAAAATACAGTTTTAGCGATGTTTACAATACAGGTATTGATGATGATAAACTCCATGAGGAATGTGGTGTTTTTGCACTTTTCAGCCGGGACAACCATGACGTTTCCGGTTTGACATACTACAGCCTCTATGCCTTGCAGCACCGGGGCCAGGAAAGTGTCGGTATTGCCGTCAATGATAATGGCACAATAGTTTACCACAAGGACATGGGACTTGCTTCTGAAGTTTTCGACAATGTTATGCTTGAACATTTAAAAGGTCAGATGGCAATAGGGCATGTACGCTATTCAGCCAGCGGCGCAGGTAAAAGAGAGAACTTGCAGCCGGTGGTTGTAAAGTATAAAAGAGGACAATTGGCTCTTGCACATAACGGCAGTATAGTTAATGCAGCCGAGCTTAGAAGCAAACTGGAGGAAAATGGCGCAATATTTCAATCCACCAGCGATACTGAATTAATGGTAAACCTTATCTCCAGGTACAGGGTAACCAGCTCAAGTACTGAAGAAGCAATACAAAAAATGATGAATGATATACAAGGCTCTTATGCCATTGTAGTTTTAACAACCAATAAAGTTATTGGTATAAGAGACCCGCATGGTATCAGACCTTTATGTATTGGAAAGCTGGACAACTCTTTTATTTTGGCATCCGAGTCATGTGCAATAGATGCCATTGGAGGAGAATTTGTACGGAATGTGAACCCCGGCGAAATTGTCGTGATAAGCAGAGACGGTTTACAGTCAATACAGACTGAGGTACCGGTAGAATCAAAGCTTTGCATATTCGAATATATTTATTTTGCAAGGCCGGACAGTGTAATAGATGGTGTAAGCGTACATCGCGCAAGAATAGAAGCCGGAAGAAGGCTGGCTATTGAACACCCGGTGGATGCGGACCTGGTAATTGGCGTGCCTGACGGGGGAACGGATGCTGCCATAGGTTTTTCAAGGGAAAGCGGAATACCCTTTGGCTATGGCCTATTAAAAAACAAATATGTGGGAAGAACCTTTATACAGCCCAATCAGGCATTAAGAGAAGTTGGGGCGAAAATAAAATATAATGTCATCCGTGATGAAATTGAAGGCAAAAGAATAGTCATGATAGATGATTCAATTGTAAGAGGAACTACCACAAGAAGAATTGTGCAGATGCTTAAGAATGCAGGTGCAAAGGAAGTTCACCTGAGGATAAGCTCTCCACCGTTTAGATACCCATGCTATTTTGGTGTTGATGTTTCTTCAGGCAAGGAACTTGTAGCTGCGGAGCGTTCAGTAAGTGAAATAAATGAAATGATAGGCACCGACTCTCTTGCATATTTGAGCCTTGAAGGTTTGCTGAAGACTCCGATAGGCTCTGCATTCGGCTTTTGTACCGGATGTTTCAACGGGAAGTATCCTATTGAAATACCTAAAAATGAAAATGAGTTTGATAATAAATGAGGAGGAAGCAGCATGACATCGTATAAAGATGCCGGCGTGGATGTAGAGGCAGGGTATAAGTCTGTAAAGCTTATGAGGGAGCATGTTAAAAAGACCTTCAGACCTGAGGTGCTCACGGACATAGGAGGATTTGGAGGCTTGTTTGCCCTTGACAAGGCTAAGTACAAGGAACCGGTTCTGGTTTCAGGAACAGACGGAGTGGGAACCAAGCTGAAGATTGCGTTTTTAATGAACAAGCATGATACGGTGGGTATTGACTGTGTTGCAATGTGTGTAAACGATATAGTATGCAGCGGTGCCGAACCGTTGTTTTTCCTTGACTATGTGGCAGTCGGCAAAAATGAGCCTGAAAAGGTTGCAGAAATAGTCAAGGGAGTGGCAAATGGCTGCCTGGAGGCCGGTTGTGCTTTAATTGGCGGTGAGACGGCTGAAATGCCGGGATTTTATTCAACGGATGAATATGACATAGCAGGTTTTGCTGTAGGTATTGTTGAAAAAAGCGAAATTATTAATGGAAGCACAATTAAAGAGGGGGACCTGCTGGTTGGCATTGCATCCTCAGGACTACATAGCAACGGCTATTCCCTGGTAAGAAAGGTCCTGAATCCTACACGTGAAAGATTATCCGAATATGTGGGGGAATTTGGCAGCGATCTTGGCACCGAACTTTTAAAGCCAACAAAAATATATGTGAAAACAATACTGGATTTAAAAAACAGGTATTATTTAAAAGGCATTGCAAATATAACCGGCGGAGGGTTTATTGAGAATATTCCAAGGATGGTTCCTGAAGGCTTAAGGGTAAAAATCAACAAAGGATCATGGCCAGTTCCGCCGATTTTTAAATTACTGCAGGAGGCAGGAAAGGTTTCCGAGAAAAATATGTTTAATACATTCAACATGGGTATTGGAATGGTTCTTGCGGTGGATGCCGAAATAGCCCAAAGTGTGGTGGATTACCTTGAGAAAGGCGGAAACAACGCATACATTATCGGAGAAATAATCAAAGGTGACTCAGGAGTTGACATATGCTGAATATAGGGGTGCTGGTTTCAGGAGGGGGGACAAACCTTCAGGCAATTATAGACAGAATAGAGGACGGCTATCTGAAGGACTGCCGTATTGCAATTGTTGTTTCAAGCAAACAGAGTGCCTATGCTCTTGAAAGAGCCAAAAAACACAATTTGCCTGCTGTGTGCATTCCCAGGAAGGAATATTCCTCCCTGGATGATTATGACAGTGCAATAATCCAATGCTTTGAAACCCACAAGGTGGAACTGGTCGTCATGGCTGGTTTTCTTACCATCCTGGGCCAAAAGTTCAGCGATAAATATAAAAACAGGATTTTGAACGTACACCCTGCCTTAATACCTTCCTTTTGCGGCAAGGGGTACTATGGACTTACTCCCCACATAAAAGCCCTTGAGTACGGTGTGAAAGTAACCGGAGCAACGGTGCATTTTGTGGAACTTGAGGCTGATGCGGGACCTATTGTACTTCAAAAGGCAATAGAGATAAGGGAGGATGACACCCCTGAAACCCTGCAGAAGCGTGTAATGGAGGAATGCGAACACAAAATTTTGCCTGAAGCCATAAAACTCTTTTCAGAAAATAAACTGGTGATAGAAGGAAGAAGAGTGAGGATACTGAGTTGAAATGCTTGTAAACAGTATGTACATGAACGCTTTGATATCACCAATCCTATAAGCCATTGCATTTGACCTGATGAAGGGAAATACTTGTCAAGACTTTCAGGAGGATTATTATATGAAGGTACTGGTAGTCGGCGGAGGCGGACGGGAGCATACACTGGTCTGGAAAATTGCACAAAGCCCCCGCGTGGAAAAAATTTACTGCGCTCCCGGAAACGGTGGCATTTCACAACAAGCGGAATGCGTACCGATAAAAGATACAGATATTGATGGAATTGTTGAGTTTTCAACAACTAATAAAATAGATCTGGTGGTGGTAGGTCCGGATGATCCCCTGGCAGCGGGTATGGTTGATGCCCTTGAAGCTGCAGGAATCAGAGCCTTTGGCCCGAACAAGAATGCTGCCATTATAGAATACAGCAAGGCTTTTTCAAAGAATTTCATGAAGAAGTACGGGATACCTACAGCCAGATATGAAGCTTTTGATAACTATGACCATGCAATTGAATACCTAAAGCACCAGGAATATCCTCTTTATGTCAAGGCTGACGGACTGGCCCGGGGGAAGGGAGCAATTTTTGCCCAGGGTTTTGACGTGGCTGCATCTGCTGTTAATGATATCATGGTTCGAAAGGTTTTTGGGAGTTCAGGAGACAAAGTGGTAATCGAAGAATGCCTGACCGGTGTCGAAGTAACAGTTCTTGCCTTTACTGACGGCAAGACCATTGTGCCCATGGTTGGTTCCCAGGACCATAAAACGGTTTTTGATAATGATGTGGGCCTTAACACAGGCGGAATGGGCACTTTTGCCCCAAGCAAGCTCTACACCCCTGAAGTTGCGGACTACTGCATGAAAAACATTTATGAACCTACTATTGCAGCATTGAACAAGGAAGGCAGAAAGTTTAAAGGAGTTTTGTATTTTGGCCTTATCCTGACAGGTGATGGTGTCAAGGTAATTGAATACAATTCCAGATTTGGAGACCCTGAAACCCAGGTTGTTCTGCCACTTTTGAAAAATGATCTGGTTGATATATTTGAAGCTGTGATAGATGAAAGACTTGATGAAATTAAGGTTGAGTGGGAGAATAAGGCAGCAGTGTGTGTAGTGGCTGCTTCAGGCGGATATCCGGAAAAATTTGAAAAAGGATACGAGATAAAAGGAATTGAGGACCTTGCCAACGAGACTGACATCATGGTCTTTCATGCAGGCACCGCATCAAAAGACGGCAAATACTACACCAACGGCGGCCGTGTACTCGGCGTTACTGCACTTGGTCCGGACATGGCACAGGCAATAGACAGGGCATATAAGGGAATAGGAAAAATCAGCTTTACAGACATGCATTACAGAAAAGACATAGGAAAAAAGGGACTGTGAGCATTATCAGGAATTACCTTGAAAAACATTGAAAGCAAAAGGGAGAGCACACTTTATATGTACAATATGCTCTCCCTTTTTTTTATATCTTCCTGAATCCCAACAATTAATCTTCATCATACTCCACTATTACCTCAATATCCTGGTCGTAATTTCCGAAACCTTTGCCGAAAATATTTATTCCTCCGCAATGGTATGCATCTTGTGGAACGTGTATCCTGAAAAAAATATCTTTACCATGAGCTATATCAAGGTCTTTTATTTTTACGTCAGACAGATGAGTACCGTCAAGCATGGTACCCTCATTGGTTACGGTTATTGTCTTGTGAAGGCCGTACTCTGTTCTTCCTTTCCACCATTCGGGAGTATAAAGCCCTTTTTTTTCGCCAAAATCGCCGGGACTGGTCCAGACGCCCAGAAGCACTCCATTCAAATAAAAATGTATGTCTGAAGGCCAATTTTCATTGTATTTCGGGTATTCAGAACACATTTCCAGAGAGATGCCTATTGAGCGCAGGGCGCGCTTGGTTATAACATAGCTTGGTATCCTGTATTCAACCCATCCGTGCTGGAACCAGATAAGGGCTGCATCTACATGCTTGGGGTCGCTGAAGTACCTTGGGTCATCATGAAGCCCGATAGGGCCTGTTTTTGAAACCAATCCGCATACAGGATGGACATCATAAGCCACATATTGTCCTACAGGAATCGAAACTTTTTGACTATGCTCAGGTTTTGCGGCATTCTCAATTATAAGATTGATTTCCTTTTCCTTTAACGAGCAAATTTTTTGAAGACCACGCTTGCCCGGAAGATTTTCTGTCGTTATCAGGCCAACCTTTTCCATTAAAGATATATGACGGGTGACAATGGCTGAAGAAACACCGAGCAAATCTGAAAGTTCGCTGATGTTTCTCGGCTTTTTGCTTAAAAGCTCTATGATTTTTATTCGTGTAATAGAGGAAAGGCACCCAAACAACTCGATACTTTTTTCATTTATGGTTACTTTCATAGCCAATCTCCTTTATAAATCTGCTTGCCGGCGCATTGCCGAATTTTAAATTCCATGGACCAAACTGTTCAACTTTTGTTTTTTTTCCTGATAATCAAAAAAAGGCATAAAGTCAATGTAAAAGGCAGTTGCAGCAAGAATAATCAAAGCATGTTCAAAAGACATTTATTATATGGAATTATATAACCTGCAAGTTAAAAAGTCAATTTTTTTCTACTGAAATCTTCCAGGTTATCGTCAGGTTCGTCCCGGCTGCGGATTTATGGTTAATCAGTTCCAATACAGCAGTATCATTTCAAAACATTTGAACCATGACCATCCTTGCATCCATTGACATATGCAAAACTACCAAATATAATATTATTATGAGTTAAAACAATAACTTTAGAGTTAAATAAAAATATGAATTATTCTGGAGGAATGAAAAATGAAAACCGGATTAAGGCCGCCGGCAGTACCATTGGTTACTGTTGACCCATATTTTAGCGTATGGTCTTGTGCAGACAATTTATACGATGACTATACAAGGCATTGGACCGGCAAACCGCATTCCCTTACAGGACTGGCAATGATTGATGGCACAGCCTGGAGGTTTGCAGGATTAACCCAGCTAAACATGTCAATACATCCTTTCTACTTTGCCAGAAAAGAAATACAGGGCATGGAGCAGAAAAGCCTTTCCGTCAAACCTTTATCCACTACATATGCATTTGAGGGAGGCGGGGTAAGGCTTGAGGTTGATTTTACAAATCCTCTTTTAATGGACGACCTTGACATTATGTCCCGTCCGGTTACTTATGTAACTTTTGCAGCCAGCTCTGTTGACGGAAAACCTCACGATTTAAAGCTCTATTTGGATGTAACAGGTGAATGGTGCGTTAGTGATCCGAACCAACCTGAACAGAGAGTGGTTTGGGAGAGAAAGCAGATAAATGACAGTACCCTGTCACTGGTAATGGGTGTAAACAGGGCAAACATACTTGCAAGATGCGGAGATGATTTATGCATCGACTGGGGTTATTTGCATCTGGTTCTGCCCGGTGAAAACAAGCAGGGATATATAAACAGCTGTAAAATAAGAACTGAATTTGCCCAAAAAGGATGCATAAATACATGTGACGACAACAGAAAGCCCCGGGATGTGTATGATGATACTCCTGTACTGGCATGTACAATTGACCTGGATGTCAGGGAGAATGCTGTTTCAAAAGATTTTATAATACTGGCTTATGATGACATATATTCAATTGAATATTTTAACAAGCCTTTATGCGCATACTGGAGAAGAAACGGGCAGAGCTTTGAGAGCATGCTGGAAAATGCCATCCGGGAATATGAAGACATAAAGGAAAAATGCAATATTTTCGGCAACAATCTCATTAAAGAGGCAATTTCCGCCGGCGGAGAAAAATATGCCGATATTATTTCGCTGGCATACAGGCAGGCCATTGCCGCCCACAAGCTTGTTGCAGACACCAACGGGGAGGTCCTTTTCATTTCCAAGGAGTGCTTCAGCAACGGCTGTGCAGCTACCGTCGATGTAAGCTATCCTTCAATTCCGTTGTTTTTACTTTATAATCCTGAGCTGGTTAAAGGAATGTTAAGGCCTATTTTCAAGTTTGCAAATAGCGGTGACTGGCCTTATGAATTTGCACCCCATGATGCAGGAAAATATCCTAAAGTGAACGGACAGGTTTACAGGGTAAAAATGGGCTGGGCTGAAAAAGATACTGAATCAGGGAAGACTTTTACATATGGAATAATCAAAGAGGATGAACCTGAAGGACAGATGCCTGTAGAAGAATGCGGAAACATGCTCATTATTGCTGCGGCACTCGCCATTACAGAAAAGGATGCCGGGTTTGCCAGAGATAATTGGGACCTTCTTTCACAGTGGGCAAACTACCTGTTGAAACATGGTTTTGACCCCGGTATGCAATTGTGCACTGATGATTTTGCAGGCCATCTGGCCCATAATGCAAACCTTTCTGTAAAAACAATTATGGGATTGGCTTCTTATTCCATCCTTTGCGATATGCTGGGCAAAACCGATACGGCTGCACAATACTTGCAGGAAGCAAAAAACATGGTTCCCAAATGGGAAGAGAAAGCCAGGGAGGATGACCATTACAAACTGACCTTTACCGATGCAAATACCTGGAGCCTGAAATACAACATGATATGGGATGATTTGTTCGGGCTTGATTTGTTCCCCCAGGAAGTAAAGAATCGGGAAGTTGCATATTATTTAAAAAAGAAAAACAGATACGGCACGCCCTGTTTCTTTTTGGAAGCCTCTCAGGGTTTATTAGTTACATATTCTCAAAGAATGTTTTGCTGTCAAGAATTATTGAGTCTAGAAAAGATGAAATAATAATTATTGACAATAAAATCAACAGTTCGATAAGTGAAGCGCAGCAAAAACTTGAAGTGCTGGCCAATGACTTTACATTTAATGAATATATGCAGCAGCTGGAGAATACGGGAAGTGCATATGAAAATATTATGCAAGCCGAACTTCTGCAGCTGTTTCTTCAGACAAGACTGAGCGCGGAAAAGCAATTTGAAGGGATTTATCTCATAACAGACAAATCTATAATCGGGGTAAGCGTAAAAAACAACAGCACAATAAATAAAAGGCTTAACAGCTCGATTTCAAAGGATTTAAACAAAGCAAACATTGTATCTTTCATACAATCTTACGGGGCGGACAATTTTATCAACCATGGAATACATGAAGATAAAATGCTGATACTGACATTGAATAAGGGAGAATATTTAGTAGGGATACTAGATTTTGACAACATTATCGGGTACAATGACAACCTTTTCTGTATCTACAATAAGCAAAACAAACTGGTCCACAAGAACCGTTCGGGCGAAAAATATGAATTGATAGTCCAAAAATATCAGGAAGAAAATCTTGGCTCAAATAACAAAACCTTTGAAATTGACGGGCAAAGGTTTATGACGGTATACTATCATTCCAATAATGAATTATTCCAATATGTATTGTTTATGGAAATAGACATGATACTTGACATATACAAAAGGCCCATACTGATTATCAGTGTGACAGGGATATTGTGCTGCATGACGCTGGGCATTTTATATGTCTTCATGTCAAAAAAGATAATTGAACCGGTCCACAGGTTCGCAAAGGTGATGGATGAAATTCAGGACTTTTCTGATCTGGGAGTACTGGATGATTTTAAGAAAGTCAATAAAAAGTACAATTTAAAAGCAGGCATTTTTGTATTTTATTGCTTATGCATAATACCGATAATGCTTATTATAATTGTTTCATACGTTTCCTTCAGAGACGTAGTGATAGAAGAGGCAAAAAACTCTAAAGTGCATATTTCCCAATTGATAGGCAGAAACATTGAAGAAATAGGAGACAGTTACATTTCCTTTGCAAAATACATAGCCCTTGATCTGGAATTTCAAAAAAGGATGTTGTCAAGAATTGATTCCGGCAGGGCGGAAATTGGCAGCAGTTTAACCAGCCCCAATGAATGGGGTCTTTATTTGTCCAAAGTGTTATTAAGCAAGGGCATTTCAATGAAAGACATAAACTATGTGAATTTTTATGATAAAAACTATGAACTTTTCTATTCCAGCAGCGATATTAACAATAATTATTTTTCAAAATCAGAGCAGGTATTGAAGAACATGGATATATATTCATGGAATGTTTCTGACAACGGGCGAAACATGATTCTTTTCTGGAGAATCAGATACATACCCCAGCCGGGCTATAACCTTAAAACAGGTTCCACCTTGGGTTTTCTGGAAATAGGTATAAAAGGTTTTTTCTCAACGGCTTTGGACCTGCTCAATTCAATAACGGACAGCAGCAAGTTTCTCATCAGCAAGAATGATTACCAGGTAATAACCGTTTCTGGATTCCGAAATGCCGGGCAGAGTGAAATGCAGTTAGGATTAGTGGACACCATAGAGTGGGAATCCATGGGCTTTAAAGTAATCGGAGAAGCTGAAAGCGGTGAGTGTGCACTGAAACTTTTCAAAGAGAAAAGACCGGATGTGGTAATGACCGATATCAAGCTTCCGGGTATAAGCGGTTTGGAGCTTCTGAAAAATATCAGCAGGATATCCCCTGATACCGAGTTTGTAATATTATCCGGATACAATGACTTTGAATATGCCCAAAAAGCAATTGATTTAAGTGTTTTCAGCTATATATTGAAGCTTAATATTTTCAATGACATTGAAAAGGTTTTT